>JAUVKP010000009.1 GCA_030596185.1 Fidelibacterota bacterium
GGAAACTTGCCAAAAAACTAATGGGCGATCATACTGAAAGCAGCTACGCTTATGATCCCTTGAGGGTAATGTCTGAGATAGGGGGCAAGGGTCTGATCGTTGGGAAAGATGTTATTGGCGTGGGCACTACTCATGTTGCTATGGGACTTCTTGGATATAGACAAAAAAGACCCAAGGTAGGAGTCCGTTACAAAAACGACGAGGGAGAAGTAAAGCTTTTTAAGCTAGATTGGCAAGGAATGTGCAGTGATGGATTCCATATCTTTTTTCCCGAATACGATAAAGTTTCCGGAACTATTATTTCGAAAGCCAAAATTGGGAATGCGGACACCAAATTAACCGATATGAAAAAAACTATGGAAATCGAATTAAAGATCCTAGGTAAAGACCCACACTTTTTTATGTGTCGGGATAAAGATTGTTTTTGCTGTCGGCTCAGTTGGGAGTTCTCTACAAGCCGGCCGTTCATGTTTTTACTGAGAAGCTTATTTACATTTAACCGCAAAAATTTAAAATTATTTTTCAGAGATTATATAAATGGTGTGTGGCAACCGGAAACACCACGCAAAGATTTGTTGTTTATGGGAAAATCTTATTACAAGAGATGATTTATTCATCCTCGCACCATATAATTTATTTCATCGCCTCAAAATTAAGAATGTTTTCATAACGCTTAACAATATTCATAGCTCGCTTAAGCGTGGGTGGTGATACAAATATTTTATTTACCACCGACACACCCGTACCCGTTTCATCATTTTCTTTTGAAATCCGCAGCATTTCATAAGCTTCATCAACTTTTTCTTTTGGGGGAGTATAACGCTCTTTAGCAATCGGAATCTGTGAGGGCGAGATCAAAAGCATCCCTTCGAACCCTAATTCCAGAGCAGGTTGAATAAAAGCCCGTAACCCCTCATCGTTCCGGACTTGTATATAAGGTGTATCAATTGGGATTATGCCCGCAGAACGACAAGCCATTAATACGCTGCTTCTGGCTGTCTGCAGGGAACGTCCATCCGGTCCGTGAAATCCTTCCATATCACCCAATAGATCTTCTGCCCCAAAGAGCAATCCGATTATTCTTTTGGATGCCATCGCAATTTCGTCTACATGAATGACAGATGAAGGTGTTTCAATAATAACAATAATTTTAAAATGGCCATTTGTCAGCTTTAGCTCTTTTTCCTTTTCAGAAAGCATTTCATCAAATATTTTGATATCACCTGCCGAGTAAGGCTTTGTATACAAAAAACCATCAAGGTTTTCACATGCCACACCATCTACATCCAATTTTGTTTGTCCGGTTGACAGGGAATTAACACGAACGAACACGGGCCGGGGATCAATAAGATTAGAATTCAAGATCTTTTTTACATTAGCCCTTGCCGCAGTTTTAAATTTTTCGGGAACACCATCTTCAACATCCATCACAATACAATCACAATCAGATTGAAATGCGCGACTGATATATTTATCGTTATTTCCGGCAACGATCAATGGTGTTCTTAAAACGGGTTTCCCGTTATATCTGGTTTTCATTATACGTTCCTTTATTTTGGTATTAGCACATGGCGTCGAAGGGTTAGCACTTTATCACTGTTTTGATTATAGGCGCGTGTTTCCACGTAAACAATTCCACGATCCGATTTACTCTTTGATTCCCGAACGGCAAGAATTTCGGTTTCGGCACGCAGGGTGTCACCAATAAAAACAGGTCCATCATGTGTGACCTTTTCATAATCCAGATTGGCAATAGCTTTCCCGCTAATTTCTGAAACGGTCATTCCTACAACCATAGAAAAAACAAGGGTACCGACCACAAGAATTTTTCCATGCTGTTGCTCTTTGCAATATACCGCATCAAGATGTACAGGATGATGGTTCATAGTTAACAGAGTAAAAAGATTATTGTCACTTTCTGTTATTGTTTTTCCCGGCCAGTGCTTAAAAACATCTCCGACCTTAAAATCACCCAAGAGTCCACCAAAACTATCTCGCATTTCGTGTATCATTATTATATCCTTATTATATCCATTCAGTGAGTTTCACAGTGTCAATTTAATTTGATTTATCCAAATCTGAGATAAATTATACATTTTTTCATTCAAAAACCATATTTAAGCATAAGAATCTTTTTTAACAGGTAAACATTAAAATAATTCTGCGAACAAAAATTTCACAGAACAGTAAAAAAATCATTCATAAAACAGAAATAATTATTTAGTTTTATGTGTGAAAGGTACTTTAACGGCAAATCAACGGGAATATGTCTTATTCCACCTTAATTATATATTCGAATTATCGCCTGAAATTCGTAAGTGGATGGTTTTTGGGGAAATTAATGAAGGCCATATTTGTTTCACACAAAGTTCAAAAGACTTTGATGAAGATAACGTATTATGGATTGACGATCTCCCTGTTTTATTTCCCGAAAGTTATGATAGTCCAATATATACATTTGAAAATGGCACGCTCATATTTCATCAGGATCTGTTAAAATCAGCATTTTATCTTTTATCGGGATATCAGGAATACAGATCTTCCCAAAAAGACACATTGGGCCGTTTCCCATATGAAGGATCGATCCAAGGCAAGCTAAAGATCATTCACCGTCCTGTTGTTAATGAATATTTTGAGCTTATTGCTGATGCTATCAAAGTGTTTTGCAGATATCATCGGATCCCGTTCAACAAACAACAACTATTTAAAAAGTTTGGATTTTTCCTTACTCATGATGTGGACCGTATTGACAAGTATTCATTTCACACTGTTAAGGGAAAAATCAAAAAAGGTCCCTTTAAAACAGCAATTCAGCAAACTCTGCGCTGGCTTAATCCCTTTTATAGAAAAAATCCTTATTGGTCATATGATTATCTGAACACTATCGAAGATAAGCTTGGTATAAGATCCTGTTATTATTTTTTAAACAAAGATGTAAAACACGAAGATAGTTATTATAAATTTTCCAACGCAAAGATCAGAAAATTAATTACCAATCTGGAAGATAGATCTAAAGAGATCGGCTTGCATGGTGGCGTAAGATCCTCAAACGATCCGGTCTTGATAGAAAAGAATTTTAAGGAACTACAAGAAGTAAGCAGAAATACGATAATGGGGAATCGTCAACATCGCCTGATATTTAATTTACCCCAAACAATGAAATACTTATTTGATAACAATATATATTATGACAGCAGCTTGGGCTTTGCAGCGCATGAAGGTTTTAGAAACAGCTATTGCCTGCCATTTAAATTGTTTGATTTTGAACAAGATAAAATGATAAATGTCTGGGAAATCCCCCTAAATGTTATGGATGGATCTTTGTTCAATTACCGGAATTTGAGTTATAATGAAGCTCTTGATTCTGTAATGGGCTTGGTAAAAATGACCAAAAAATACCACGGAGTGATAACACTCTTGTTCCACCCTGATTTTATGGACGAAGAAGAACGTCCCGGAATAAGAGAATTTTATGAAAAAACATTAACTATGATCATGAATAAAAAAGCGCAGAGTGTTACGGGCTTCGATATAATGAAATTACTTGGAGATATCGATGTTCATTGAATACTCGCCGAACAAAATAGATATAACAAATTTTATACCAAAGCCACACACCGAGATCAATGTTCTTGTAAGGGGCTATATCATTCATCATGATAAACTTTACCTTGGAGATGAAAACACTGAGTATATTCGTCGTGATTATCTTGAGACTGATTTTGTTTCAAAAGTAGAGAAATATAATGGATGTTGGCAGATCGTTATTGTCGATATTCCTCAAAAGAAATTACTTATTATAAATGATCGCTGGGGAACATACCCCTTATTTAAGTTACAGAATAATGAAAAATTGTTGATTTCCGATAATTGGAGAAAGCTTTTGCCCTTTAGCAATAGAAAACCAGATAAACAAAGCTCATATGAAATGGCATCCTTTGGCTATGTTATGGGCAATAAAACCCTTATTGAAAATATTAAAGATTTTCCTGCGCACAGCATAAGCGAATATTCTATTGTTGAGAATTGCGTTATTTATCAAGAAAACAGCTATTGGCATTTAAAGTATAAGTTTCAAGCGGCTAACGAAAAACAAAAAGAAAAAGAATTTGCTGAGCTTTGGCAACAACAATTAGCTATTTATGCCAATGCTGTAAAACGTCTTGGAAACGCTTGCTATATTCCCATGTCCGGTGGTTTGGACAGTCGCTTACTGGCCACCGAGTTCGATAAATACGGGATCAATAATTATGCCATGACCTTTGGCTCATACGAGGGGTATGGAGAAATTGAAATTGCCGTAAAGGTGATAAGTGAACTAAATCATTCTGCTGAACATTATATTCAATATTTAAATCAGGAAGTATTGGAAAAACTTGCGGACTCCCCACAGCATTGCAACCGGATTACAACATCCTATTTTGGGCAAATGTATCTGGATTATTTCTATGAGATCATGGAAAAATGTCAAGTAATTGCGCCGGGGTTCAGGGGTGATTTTATGTGCGGCAGTCTTATTCGGAACAGGATGTTAAAATGGAAGACGAATGAAGACGCCATTAACTATATTCTGGAACAACGCAGTGCACCCATGGTAAAGGCGTTCTATAAAAATGAAAAATATAAAGCTTATATAGAAAAAGCAATAACATCTGATTATCCTAAAGAAGACGATGTGATTTCCAACTATGTTCGTTGGTTTCTTGAAAATGATATCCGGAGATATCTCATTCGCTCGGTTATCATTGAAAAAGCCCCTCATGGACATTTAATTTTGCCATTTTTTGATTATAAACTGATAGATTTTTTTCTGGAGTTACCGGTAGAACTATTGATCAATAAAAGATTATATGTAAACACTCAGATCAAGTATTTATATGATCATTGCCCTGCATTACTTAAAATTCCCAGGGCCAAACCAAAGGAAAAGATCAAGCCAATACGAAGTCGGATAACTCACGAATATGTTTCAAAATTAAGGAAAAAGATCAGACAGTCTCTTATTGGAGCACAAGATAAAACGCAATGGGATAAAAATATTGATTGGTATAAGATCTACGATAACATGATCTTGCCGGATTGGATGGATAAAGATCTTATTCACCACCCATTATTAAAAAAAGCCCCAACCTACATTAAGTATTTTGACACGGTATCAAAAGTGTACATGGAGATGAAGAATGTTGAAAATAGCAATTCTGGGTGATTTTATACAAACACCCGAATTTAAGATTGACGAAAAATTGTTAGCTATACTTCAGGACACAGATTTCAACATTGCAAACCTGGAAGCCCCTTTCATTACAGAAAAAAACAAACCGGTCAATGGGAAATTTGGGTTGTATCAGAAAATCCCCGATTGCAGCTTGCTGAAGACCTTAAATATTAAAATTGTCAGCCTTGCCAACAATCATGTCAGCGACTTCGGCATAGAAGGTTTTAGAAATACCAAAGAGGTCCTAAATAAAAATAATATACATTTTTTTGGAGCCGGAGAAACGCCGGAAGAAGCGGAAAAAGCTGCGATCTATTCCTGCAAGGGAATGGAAATATCCTGCCGCGGTGCCATGTCCCGATATTTAACACATTTTCACGCAGGCGAACAAGAATTTGGAACAGTTGATATTAATGCCGACAAGATGATCGAAACATTAAAGAATGACAAAGCAGATATTAAGATTGTTTATAATCACTGGAATCAGGAATACGAAGATTTCCCCGAGCCAATTTACAAAGAAGATGCGGAAAGAATCATTCAACATTCACATGTGATCGCCGGGAGTCATTCACATTGTATTCAGGGTATAGGAAATTACAAAGCAGGCCCCATTTTCTATAGTCTTGGCAATTTTTCTCTTCCCAATTGCCGGTATTATAACTGTGAAGTGTCAAAATATCGTCCAAAATCATATCATTCATTTTTTCCTGTCCTTCATATCACGGCAGAAAGCATTAAATATGAAATAATTCCCTTTCAGCTTAATTCGAACGGAGCTGTACTGAATTCGGTACAGGCAGATCAAACAAAAGCAATAAAAAAGCGGATCAAGAAAATATCAAGACCTCTGGAATTGGGAAAAAAGGATTATTTGCAATTTTATAAGAAACATCGGGATCGAAAGATGCGTAAGCCGCTTACCCGAAGTCATCAACGAAACAGTATGAATTTAAAAATGTATCGTGTAAAATATAAGTTCATAAGCGGTCTTGAGTCAAAACTCGCAAATATATTGGACAAATTGGGATGGCGAGAAAAAGCACGGCGACGTTTTCGGTACATTATTGACAAGATCCATAAGGCAAAATAATGCTGGACCAAGTAAAAAAAACGGTTAAACATTCAATTATCTATAGTGTTGGCAATGCGGCGAATAAGTTGGTTGGGTTTATTTTATTACCGCTTTATACTTCCACCTTTTCTGTAGCGATCTATGGTGTTCTCGCCCTGTTTGACACGATCTCCGATTTTTTACTTACTTTTTCATCTTTTGGTATTATAGAAGCACTAAAGCGCTGGTATTGGGACAAGGACACAAAAGACAAACAAAAATCCATGTTCTTTACAGTTTTGCTATTTTCGATCGTTACCGCACTGCTTTTTCTCACCTTGTCATATTTGCTGCTGGGAAAATACTCGTTTGAGATATTTGGTATAAATATTGCCCCAAGGACGATCTGGTTTTTTCTTGGGAGTATCCTGACAAATGTTATGCTTCAACGAATGTTGATATTATTAAGAATTCAGCAAAAAGCAGCGCAGAATATGATCTACAATATTGTCAAACTGGTCTTTGTATTGGGCTCTACCGTTTATTTTATCACAGTTTTGAACTGGGGTATGGACAGTGTATTTATTTCTCGCCTAATAGGTCAAAGTATTGCTCTGCTTATTCTTTTGCCCCAATTCATTAAAAACTGCAAAATTAAAATTGAATTTTCTTTACTGAAAGAAATGTTATCATATTCCTGGCCCTTGGCAATATCCACTTCCTTAGGGTTAATATTGACACTGAGTGACCGCTGGCTACTAAAGGGTATGGCGTCCCTGGATATTGTGGGTAATTATTCACTGGCGTATAAAATATCAAACATTGTAAAATTATTGGTTGTGCAATCTTTTGCCCAGGCTTTTGTGTATATATATTTTAAACAAATGGACAACCGGAAAAATTACCGCTTTTTCTCCAAGGCAATGACATACTTCAGTTTTTTGTTGACTATATTGAGCTTGGCAATTGTGCTGTTTTCAAAAGAGATTATTGTACTTTTAGCCCAAAGTTCAGATTACTACGATTCTTACCGTATTTTACCATTTTTAATTCTGTCGGTTTCTTTTGCAGGATTGCGCCAGATGCTAGTACTACCGCTGAATAAATATAAAAAAACAAAGATCATATCACTTGTTACCATAAGCGCCGGATTGCTGAATGTTGGTTTAAATATTCTGTTTATTCCGCTTCTGGGGGGTGTTGGTGCAGCAATAGCGACAGCTTTGGCCCAACTTGCAGTCGTGATCACATATTTGATACTTAATAGAAAATTTGCAGACTATCGGTATGAAGTAGTAAAAATATTCTCTTTATTTGCCCTGGGGTCATTTCTTGCCTTTACCGGGATGCAGTTGGGAGGTATAGCGCTTGGCCCAAGAATCGCCATTAAAATTGGAATATTATTGTCATTCCCTCTTGTTTTAAGAGTTCTTGGCTTTTATGAAAAAATTGAATTATTGAGAATTCGCCAAAGCTGGCAGAAATGGCGTAATCCCCTGCGATGGAAAGAGAACTTTAAAAACATCAATCTAAAAAATTAATGAGATTAAAATGAAAATCGCTATGGTCCTGGAAAGGCAATTTCCATTTGATGAACGCGTAGAAAAAGAAGCCCTCAGTTTGATAGAAAACGGCCATACCGTATATATCATTAGCTTTAATTACGATAAATTACCGGCGTATGAACTTTATAAAAATATTCATGTTATCCGTTTTGGCATTTCCCGTAAAGCTTATAATAAACTAAGTCCCTTGCACCGACTTCAACCCTTCTACAAATGGATGTGGATAAAACACCTTAAGTATTTATTAAAAATTCATAAGATAGATGTCATACATATTCACGACCTGCCACTGGCAAATGTTGGATATTTTTTAAAACGAAGGATGGGATATAAGCTAATCCTGGATCAACATGAGCTATGGAGCGAAACGGTTAAACACTACCGGCATTATAATACTTTTACCGGAAAAATTGTTCGCGCACTGAGTCGATGGGATGCTTATGAAAAGAAACAGTTTAAACGTGCCGATAAAATTATCACTGTCGAAGAGCCGATCAAGCAATGGTATATAGAGCATATCGGAATCCCGGAAGAAAAGGTCATTGTTGTTCCCAATACACCTATTAAAAAGCAAATTGAGGAACTTGATCTTAAGGAACAAAAAGATAAAAGTAGTTTTACCCTCTATTATGCGGGGAAGATTGACGTTAATCGTTATATAGGGTCAATTATCCGGGCCTTAGTGCAATTATCTGTTAAAATCCCCGAAATTAAATTTAATATCGCCGGCAAAATTGCCCGGGGATGTGACCCGCGTATGATAGCGGAAAAATATAATGTGAGCAAATATGTAAATTATCTTGGAGAGCTGTCATATTTGGACATGATGGAGTACATGAAGCAAGCTGACCTGTGTATTTCGCTGCTACCCGTAAATAGCGAAGAACTGAACAGAACTATTGTTACTAAAATTTATCAATATTTGCAATTACAACAGCCTATGCTGGTCAGCAGAACAGAATATATCAAACATTTTGTAGAAGGTAATCAAATAGGTTTAGTAGTAAATGAAACTGACCCCGGATCAATTGCTGATGGAATATTACGTTGTTATGAAGACAGGGCAATGATGAAGCGATTTTCCGAAAATGCGGCTAAGATCAAAAATGAATTCGTTTGGGAAAAAACAGTTCAGCCCCTTGTTGATTATTATGGTGATTCGGGGCGATCAAAATGAAAAAAGCACTCATTATCACATATTATTGGCCTCCGGCGGGTGGTCCCGGTGTACAGCGGGCCTTGAATATTGTTGAACACTTACCGGAGTTTGGCTGGGAACCGATCATCTTAACTGTAGAAAAGCCAAGTGCTCCGGCCGTTGATGAAAGCCTGTTTTCGCGTATACCCAAAAACTGTAAAGTTTATCGCACCCGGGCCAATGAACCATTTACTGCTTATAAAAAATTAACAGGTAGAAAAACCGAGGCCACTTTACCCAAAAATATCAGTCTCAAAAAAAAGATATCTCTAAGCGAACGATTATCTTACTGGGTTCGGGCTAACTTTTTTATTCCAGATGCACGAAAGGGATGGAAGAAATTTATGGTCAAAGAGGGATTAAAGATCATTAAAAACGAAAAACCGGATATTATTTTCAGTACTTCACCGCCACATTCTTTGCAATTGGGTGCCAAACAACTTGCAAAAAAAAGTGGTATTCCCTGGGTCGCAGATCTGCGCGACCCCTGGACAGAGGCTTACTGGGAAACACAAATGCCCAAAACGGCAGGAAGTAAAAAGAAAAATTTAAAATATGAAAAAGATATTCTAGGCACAGCCAATAGAATCACAACGGTTGGTACAGGGATCCGGAAACTGATCCAAAAGAAAACCACTCAGCCTGTATCGGTGATCTATAATGGCTACCGTGAGCTTAATAATGAATTTATACCTTCGGAATATTTTGAGATCCTTCATTTAGGCAATCTTGGCGCCATGCAATCCTGTAAAGAATTTATTGAAGCCGTAGACTGTTTAGGGAAAATCGAAAAGAAAAGACTTCGTCTTGTTTTTGTCGGGACACTTGCCGATGAATATATAGAGATGATAAATAATAAACCGGATATCAATGTCGAATATATTGATTTTTTACCTTATGATAAAATGATCACTCGCGCAATGTCCGCATCAATGCTATTCTTGCCAAGACTGAACAGTTCATATTCAAAAAGTTTGATCTCAGCAAAATTGTTTGACTATCTTGCTTTGAGACGACCCATTTTGGCAATTGCGGATAAGGGAAGCGATATTGAGAATATTCTTCAACATACCGGGAACGGACAATCTTTTTTACCGGAAGAGATCAAAGCAATATCCGCCTATATCTCAAGTATTATGAATACAAAAATATCTCAATTTGATACGATATTGCCTGAAAAAGAAGAACAAAAACTATACTCAAGTCGTAACAATGTTCACCGATTAGTGAAAGTTTTTGAGTATTTAGGCATATAAAAG
>JAUVKP010000126.1 GCA_030596185.1 Fidelibacterota bacterium
TTTCATGAGGCCTTTTTTATTATAATAAAATGTAGTAATGGCAACTTCACCTGAGGAATTCTCATATTCGAGCTGATCAAGTCGTAAATTAGGACTGTGGCAGATCTCATGCTGTGCAACTAATTTGTCCCCAAACAGGAAAAAAGCAAGGAAACTCAAGATATAAACCATGAATAATTTCTTTATGTGAGTAAGAAGTAAGAAGTTAGGAGCGAAGAATAAAAGCTTAAGATAGATTGGGATATCTTCTTTCTCTGACTCCATTTTACCTTACGATGCCGAAGAGATCATTCTTTCTACTTCTTTATGTCCAAAGAATCGTTCAACAAGGGAAATATCTTTTTTACGCAGAGCTTTTCTTGGGTCCGATTGTCTTAACAAACCCTTTTTGATAGCCAGTCTAAATATCTGCGTAAAGAATTTCTGTATCCCTGAGATAGAACGTTTAACTTTCTGGAAGTAAGTGTTGAGGGTATCCATTCTAAAATGAAGTATTTCCTCAAGATCATCACCATCCATATAATAGCCGCAGTGGAAATTCTTCTTAGCAAATGCATTGCTTGGAAAATTTAATTTTCCTAATCCAAATAATGTAAAAGAACGTTTTAATAACTGTCTATAAGTAGTTCGGCATTCTTTGCCACCGCTTAAATTAAAAGTTTTTCCAATTAAAAGCGACTTTTTATTTATGGCCTGCATAAATGCGCGTGCTGTATCATCAGGTGTTGCGATCTCTATCTTGGTATTTAGCGGCACATGGAACATGATAGGTGATATCTTGTGATTATTAACACCCATTATAGCCGTTAATCTAAAGATTGTCCAATCAAGACGTGAATTTCTCAATAAAGCTTCCGCTTCGATCTTTGTTTGCGCATAATAATCACCATCACTGCATTTTAGAGTATCATTTACATTGATCTCGGGATTTTCAAGCCGATCACCATAAACAGAGATAGATGATGCATAACAGAAAAAAGCGCCGGGGGAGTAGGTCTCCACTGCCTCAATAAGGTTTTGAGTTCCAATTACATTAACACGATGTGCTAAACCGGTTTTCTTGTCAGCCAAAGGAGGAATAATGGCCGCAAGATGGATAACAATATCCTGATACATACAAGCAGAAACAATATCATCAGGATTTGCAATATCTCCGTAGATGTGATTGATATTCCCTTTGTATTTCTCCAGTTTCCTGCGGATTTTTGGTTTATCCATATCAAAAAGAGTGATTTTATAGTCGCTGTGTTCTTTTAATATTTGTTTTAATAATGATGATCCTACTGTTCCAGATGCTCCGGTTATGAGAATGCGTTTTTTATTTTCCATGTTTGGGTCCTTATAATGAGATTTATTATGCCATAATACACAGTTAATTAATGATTATCGTCCAAACCGCTGAATTTGGACGTGAGAAGTGAGAGGTAAGACGTAAGACGTGAGGTGCTAATAAACAATACAATCCGCAGATTACGCTGATTTACACAGATTATCTTTGTTATATCAGAATCTGCGATAATCTGTGTAATCTGTGGATAGAATTCAATTCATAATTCATAATTCATAATTCATAATTAATAATTCAATAAACTCTTTTCTATTTCAAATTATTTATTATTCTCCTATATTCATCTCAATGGAAATTGGAAGTCATTATTACGCGGTATTGGCATTGTGCAGAATGTTGGGCATTAAGAAAGAAGTTGCTTATAAGATCGCTTATTCCTCCGAATTTGTTGATGATTCACTGATCGATCGCATTGTTTTTAAACATCCCCCTCGTGGTGTGAAATGCCATATGTTTGGCAAAAAGCGAGGATTGGATAATACTGCGACCTGCTTGCCTATTATGACTGTCTGGACTTATAATCAAAAAAAGATCATTAATACCTTTATCCCCTTTCATTTTATTCCCGGCTGTAAAGGCAGTCTGTTTAATAAAAAGATGAGGACATTCCCGGATTCACCTATTTTAAGTTCATTAACAAAATGTGCGATAAGATCAGGTAATCCTTATTCGATAGGAATTATCCTCCATGTTTTGGGAGATGCTTACGCTCATCAGGGATTTTCCGGTCTTGTCAGCAGAGGAAACCGTGTAAAAAGTCTGAAAATCAAGCGAGAAAGTGTTCGAGGATTTTTTGATTCGTTTATCTCCTGGTATATGGTACATATTGAATGGCTCTTTTCTCGCATTTTTGGTAGAATATTCCCGCTTTACAGTCACAGTCACGTTGGAACCGTCCCGGATATTCCTTCAGCTGAATGGAGCTATAAGTACAATACCGGAATTTCATTTTTACCCGAATTTAAATTTACCGGGATCATTAAAAATCGCGAACGTTATATTATCGCTTTTAATGAAATGCGTGAAATTCTTACTGCTTTTATTGAAAAATATCCCGAATTTAAAGAAGAAGTTCCGGAAGTTGATGTCAAAGTCTTCAATGAACAACTGACAAAAGTTATCTCTCGCAGGGAATCTATTATTGACTGGGAAGAATTTCTTGTTCGGAACGATCTATTGTCTGATACCGATACGGCACTTCATTATGAAGCACATGATTGGATACGAACTGCATTCAAGGATTATAAACGGAAAAGATACTCCCGGCCTATCGTTTGGAACGCACAGGCTGCCGATGGTTTTGGTCATTCTGATTGGTATAAATACTACCTTGCCGCTCGAGAATATAAGGAGAATTATGATCTACAGGTCATAAGGTACGGCGTTTATTAATCGTAAAACGTAAGACGTAAAACGTAAGACCCTTCTACGCCAAGGCTACGAAGGGCAGGCGTAAGACGTAAAATGTAAGACGTAATTGAGCAAAGACCTTCCGGCTGGTACTGACGAAGGAAGTCTGCCGGATGGTCGCAAGATCCAAAATATCTTTTCGACCAGCCAGCACCCCTTCTGCGAAGGATCGAGCTGGCAGGTCTGCTTCACGTGACGAGTAAAAATGTGTGTCATCTTAAGCCCCGATGTGTCGGGGTCGAAAGATCTCAAATTGCACAGAAAAATAAAATGCCTGTAATCCTACTTTGCTAAATTCCACTATTAGAAATACTTTTTTACAAAATATTTTTATCGATAGGATTGCCTTGATAAGATTATGAATCATTTTATCATGTTCTGTAATTTGAGATCTCTCCGCTCCGGTCGAGATGACAGGTTTAGTTTACTCAGACTTAAACTACTCCTCCTTTCCGCCTGTGGGCGGCTCGGATCAAGCCGAAAGGTCTTTTTGAACTTATACTCCACACCCCACATCCCCAGCCTTCGCTAAAGCTATGGCCGGCAAGCATACCTTAAACCCTAAACCTTAAACTTTTAACCTTAAACCTTAAACCTTAAACCTTAAACTCTAAACTCTAAACTCTAAACCCTAAACCCTAAACTCTAAACCCTAAACTCTAAACCCTAAACTCTAAACCCTAAACTCCTCTTTTGTGTTCACCATCACACTCCAATTCTTGGGATTGAAAGTTGTGATATTCACTCGTATATTTTATAAAAATCGAGGGGGACACGATGAAGATCATACGGCTATTATCATTGTTTTTGCTAACAGTATTTGCCTTTTCAACGTCCATTGAATTTGAAGGTTTTTCCATCTTTTACGGAATAGGCCAAGATGCTTTTTCAGGGTTTTGGGGAATAAGTGAGACTGGCAATAATTTTTCTGAACAGAATATCGGGGCTTTTACAAGCAATACTCAATTATGGATATTGCACCACCCCGTAACGATCTACATTGACGAAGGTGATTCCGTCATTGATCTTGATTATATGTACCGCTATGGTCCGGTAAATGAAGACAGTGTGGAGTGGATACATGCCGTTACGGAATATTCGGGCCAGACGTATCATCCCGGCGGATATTGGTATGCTTATTGGGCACTGGATCATACACCTTTGTTTGACCTGCCCTTAGACGCAGGAGAAAATTATTTAGAGATCGCTCTTACGGCAAGAGTTGTTGGAATAGGGGGTGACACATTAACTGCATCTTTCGTTGTGCCGGACAGTCTGCCGTTTTTGGCTTATTTTACCGTTAGCGAAGATGGTCAGAGTACTACCGAACCCTCTTTGCCCATCAAACTGGCATATTTTAGGGTATTTGAGCGGAAGGGAAAGATCGAGTTATCCTGGAGGACTGAAAGCGAGACAGAGAATTCGCATTTTTTAGTATACAGAGATAATGTGGTGATCGGTCGAATAGAAGGGAACGGAACCTGCTCGGCTCCACATGATTATGACTTTTTTGACAACAAATCAAGTCCCGGTATTCACGAATATGCGATTGCCGATGTAAGCTACCACGGGGAAGAGCTTTTACATGAAGCAATCAAGGTCGAGGTTGAGGCTAAGGTTGAGGAAACTGCTTTTGTGATGAATAAGGCGTATCCGAATCCATTTAATCCAAGAACAATCATCAGTATGCAGTATGTAGTAGGTAGCAATTCTGTAGTTAATATTTATAATACGC
>JAUVKP010000029.1 GCA_030596185.1 Fidelibacterota bacterium
ATGCCATTGATCAAGCGAGTTTTAGCCAATTCAAATTCTTCTTCATCCCAACGGGGTTCAAGTAGGATCTCTTCAACAAGATCGATGGTCTTTTCAAAATTACGTGCAAGACAATTTCCGGAAATGATCATGCTTTCTCTACCTGAGCGTACATGGATAGATGCACCGAGGAAATCAATCTCTTCTTCTAATTCCATAGGTGTTTTATTCTTAGTTCCTTCATTCATCAGATTGGCAGTAAGATTTGCAACACCCGGTTTATCTATAGAATCAAGCAAATGACCGCCACGTAGAATCAATTCATAAGTGACAAGTGGTAATTCGTCATGTAAAACACCGTAGACTTTGATACCGTTCGTCAATTCACTTTTCCATACTTCCGGTAAATTGACTTCCGGCATAGGACCTTTTTCAGGCTCTACACTTCTGTCTATCTTTGAAGGTGTCTTTTTGACTTCTTCATCACTAGCTGCAATTTGTTCAACACGTTTTAGATCTTCAACATTTTCTTCTACAACATGTGCTTTAACAGATCCTTCGGCAGCCATTTCAAGTTGACCCTTGGGGACAAAACTGGTTGCCACATAATTTTTACCTTTGATGTATTTATCGTATACTCTCAAAATATCATCTTTTGTAACGGCTTTCAAGTTTGCAAGATCTTGTACCATGTAACCAGGATCACCCGTAAATACATTGTTCAGAGCAAGATTGAATGCTTTATCTTCTAAACTCGTAATACCACGATAGAAACCGGTTTCCAATTGAGCTTTTACACGCTCAACATCTCTTTCGGTAAAACTTTCATCTTCAAATTTCTTAAAAGCTTCAAAAACCGCATCTTCAACATCAGCAAGACTGATACCCTGATTAGCAGTGACATTTACATAAAACTCACCGGCCAATTCTTTATGGTAAGTATAGGCACTTGCGCGTGATGTGTAGTTCTTTTCTTTAACAAGAACTTTATAGAGAGGTGCCTTTTTCCCACTAGAAAGCAAACTTGAAAGATATTGTAAAGCATAAGCATCTATGTTTCCTTCTTCTACAGAAGGCCAGACCATAGTTAGCATAGAAGCGCGCGCAAAATTATCTTCATGATAAAGTTTCTTCGTTTCATCCAAGCTTACCGGCATGGGTTTCATAGGTTCAGGATCACCATGGGCATTAAGTTCTGCAAAATATTTTTCAACTAAAACTTTGACTTCAGCAGGATCAATATCACCGGCGATCACAAGAGTCGCGTTATTTGGACCATAGAAATCATTATAGAATTTTTTAACATCCGGAACGGTTGCATTATTGATATCTTCAACAACACCGATCGTTTGCCAATTGTAAGGATGTCCTTCCGGATAAACGGCTTTGCCGATCACGTAAGAACGATGTCCGTAAGCATTGTTATCAACGCGTTCGCGTTTTTCATTTGTAACAACATTCTGCTGATTGGTAAAAGCTGAAGGTGTAACCGTATTGATCATGTAACCCATACGATCTGATTCCATCCAAAGCACCATTTCCAATGCATTTTTTGGAACAACTTCATAATATACCGTACCATCTGTCCAAGTACCGCCATTTAGGGTACCACCGGCATTTTGGATCTTATTAAAAAACTGATCTTGGCCAATATTTTCAGATTCCTGAAAAAGCATGTGTTCAAAAAGGTGAGCAAATCCGGTTTTTCCGGGTGTTTCTCTATTTGAACCAACATGATATTGAATAGCAACCGCGGTTATCGGATCACTATCATCAATATGAAGAATAACATCAAGTCCATTCTCCAATTCGTATTTTTCGTAGCTAATGGAAAGGTCAGCTTTATCACAACCAACGAAGAGCATGAGAACGCTCAACACAACTGGAAGTATCCATTTTTTCATTTTAACTCCTTTATTTCTCCTAAAAGTAACAAATATTTTTATTATTTAAACCCTTTGAAAATCTTTTTCAAAATTTAAGGAACAGGCATGCCAGTTCCCTACAATTTTCTTTAAACTTTTGCTCTCCTTCGCCAAGGCTACGGAGAGTCTTCGACCTTTTGCTTTTGTATTTTTGCCTTTGTACTTTTGCCTTTGTACTTGTCTATTTTTGAAAAAAATAGATTGTCGTATCACCCATTTTTTTGATCTTCGATGGTTTCCATTCTCCCGATTCCACTATCCCTCTGCTGGAATACTCAAGTATTACTAGTCCCCTATCCGTCAGATGATCCCTGCAATCGTTAAAAAAATCCTTGTCCAAAGCAAGATCATAAGGTGGATCGGCCAAAATAATGTCATATGTATTCTTATTTCTTTTAAAAAATCTTATAGCATTATTTTTTATACACTTCCATGTATCTTCAGGAGCTTTAATACTCTCCAGATTTATACGACTTAATTGAATGGAACGGGAATTATTATCAACAAAAGTCACATGTTCGGCATTATGCGATAATGCCTCTATTCCAAGCGCACCTGTTCCACAAAACAGATCTATGACACGACGTCCTTCAAGATTCTGAAGGACGTTGAATATATATTCTTTTACTTTACTTGTCGTTGGACGAATGGAATGTTTTGGATTAGCAATATACAAACCGCCATAACGACCACTGATAATTCTAGACATTATTCTCTTTCGTAAAACACTAATGTCAGATCAAGCTGATTAGATTGATCCTCCACATGATAGGTCGATGTAATATCTCTTACAGCAAAAGCGGCCGGGATAGCTTGTAATTCCTGAAGGAACAACATCATTGCAGTGCGATTACCATTAACGGTGACATCAATGTCATGTCTGACAATTCCAACACCCATTGTTTTTAGACCATTGATAGCTTGAGATACGATCACGTCAGCGCTGTTAGCTGCAATGACCAAATAATCATCAAACCATTCTACATCAAGGTCCCAAATGCGTTCAGGACGATCTTCTTCCCTCAATGCGGGAAGATCGCTGGTCAATTGAACTCTTGTCTCTTCTCCTACTTTTTCTTCATTTCCTGAAAGTACAGAAGTGAACATATTATGCTGTTCAATAACATTAGAATAAGACTGTATCAACATTGGGAAACGTGATTTAACGGAAATACTGAGTTTATCTTCAGAGATAGTTAACTTATCAAGTGTCATACCACCAGGTATTTTTGACCATACAAACTCGGCGGCCATCAAATTACGACGTGATAAGGCAAGTTCATCTCGTATAGTACTATAAATTGCAGGGCTTTTAAGAATCTTTTCTTCGGTCGATTCTTTAATAATTTCTTTTTCAACCTGCTTTTTTACTTTAATGATCTGCTGAGGAGCGTACTCAATGATCTCTTTAACTTCTTCTTTTACAGGGGCTGTTTTTGGCTCTTGCAAAACAGGAATTTCAAGATAAACAACTTCCCGGTCATTGCGATGTATCCAAGAAGTTTGGATCTTATCACTGGTTCTATTCCAAACTTTAGCTACATTTCTACCAAAACCACCAAAGAAATCTAAAGTTTTATCCGGTTCAATAATAAAGATCGTAGCTATACCACATATAATGAAAATCAACAAAAATAGCCAAAAATGAAATTTGCGCGGTTTCTTAAATTCTTCTGTTGATGGTGCCGGTTGCTGAAAATAAAAGTCATCATTCCCACCGGAGAATGTGTCATCAAAACGAAGAACTTCCTTTTCTTTGTTCTGATGAGGGACTTTTGTCATCTGATCTTCACGTAGCAAATTAATCTTCATTTCCTTACCTCCTTATATCAACGCACCTAAAGCTGATGAAAACACAGTATCGAAATGTTTATCATAAGCTACAGACGGTTTTTGATAGCTGGTATTGACACTCATCGGATTCAATATCACGATATCCGGTTGAGCTTCAACAAGATCATTCATTTCTTTAAAACACTGACTTTCACCTGTCAGAAAAATTCTATATTTATCAAGTTCTGCCGCATTCTTCTGTACCACTGCTTCACATAGTCCCTCAGGGATCTCGCCGTTTCGTGCAATATACAGAAGGTGATCATTGATATAAGAAAAACGCGCATAACCTAAAATATTATCGTTACGAACCGAAACAAGTTCATACTCGTTTTTCTTAAAGCCGATCACGGTATACTCTGTATCCTTAGATGCTTTCTTTGCAATTTCAGTAGCATTAAAAATATTAATACCAATGCCAACCAAGTGACAATGATGGTTTTCACAGACAGAACTGAAAAGTTCAAGAATCATTTTCGGATAGTAGACTGATGTTAATAAAGCCAGCCCATTTTCTTTATAGATCACTTTGACCTGGCAGTCACTTTGTGCTATCAATTCCTGACCGAATTTTAGTTCGGTCAACCAAACATCTTTATCTACGATCGTTTTTATATTTTCTTTGGGTACATCATTATATAAAGCTATGTAGGCAAGATCAGCCGGAAAGGAGAAAAATACATCCTGCGCTTGAATTTTCAATTTATCAAGGATCTCTTTCAACATATCACTAAGCATATCCTTAGCATTATGTTGATACAAAAAACTCCTATCAAAAGAAAAATCAGGTGGAAACAAACCAAGTTGTTCTATGCTTTTCTTTCCCTTTTGCGTCTCGCTCAAATATACAAATACAGACTCATCGTGATGTAACGCGAGAGTTAACATACTTATTTATCCCAGGAAGCTTCTCCGTTCATTATAAAGCCATGACCGGTGTCTTTAAATGTAAAGAAGAAATATTTTCTATCTGTATATCCACCACGAATAGGGCTATAGATTATGACAGTGTCACTTTCCTTACCTTTAACTTTTACATTGAATTCTTCGTTGGTCAATGGACATACAAGAAGTGAATCAACAAGATTAAAATGTTTATATTTAATAACTTTTTCTATGATCGTATCAATGGTCGTATCAATAATAACACCTTCCCATAGGGTATCGGTGTATTTATAGCGATCCTTATTTTCACCCAGATATACGGTATCCCATGTCCCTGTCTCGCCTTGATATTCAACTGCGGTATAAACACCTACCAAGCTGGTGTCTTTGGCGTGATAAGGATTTGAGAAAACAGTATCATATTCCGTAAACCAAAATTTCGGAACCTCGATGTTTATATCTTCACCTTTGTAATAGATAGTTTGATCACCAATATATTCACTATCCGCGAGGATGGAATCACGTACAGCAGAAACAAACCATAAAACACCTTCCATATCGGCATCATAATAACCCGTCAATTTGTGGTACATGCGTTGCGCATCCCATAATTGGTTCATTTTCCAATGTGAACGTTGACGCATATTGTCTTCATTTTTCCAGATATTATTGGGAATAAAAATAACCAATAATAAAATAACCAAAAGGATAACCGCTATCCATTTAATGACAAATGACCATTTTTCATTGTAATATTGTTGCTCTTGCACAATACCTCCTAAAGCACTATAAAGTAATTAAAGGTTTTAATTTATCGAGGGTCTTTGGCCCAATTCCACTTATATTGGTCAGCTCATCCAAGCTTTTAAAAGGACCGTTCTTATCACGATACTCAATAATATCTTTTGAGCGTTCCATTCCAAGAAAAGGAAGTGCTTCGATTTCCATTAATCCGGCAGTATTGATATTTACCGGTTCTGTAGGAATCTTCGATTCTTCCCTACTTTCATCTTCTCGTTGAAAAGTATCTTTCATACTGATATCTGATGAACGTAGCGCACGCTGTTTTTTTATTACTTTGCGAACAACAAACCCTACAGCTCCCAAAAGCAGTATCAATGCGACAATAAGAATGATATTTTTTTCTTTTTTAGTGAACATAAAAGCCCCCTTATCAGGGTATAAACTTCTCAATTTTACTATTTTTTTTCTTGGAATACAATTGATATAATTCTTTTATAAGGTTTTTTTCGTCTCTATCCATCTGGGATGGAGTCTCGATCTTGATCTGAATTAATTGGTCACCGTGTCGATGTCCATGCAAAACCGGAAGCCCCTTTCCGCGAAGTCGATATATCTTTCCATTATCAGTTCCGGAATTGATTTTAAAACTTACTTTTCCGCTTAGGGTGGGCACTTCAATTTCAGCCCCAAGAACGGCTTGTGGCCAAGTGATTACACAGGTAACAATTATATCATTACCCGAACGGGTGAAAAACTTATGATTTTGTTCTTTGAAAATTACAATAAGATCGCCGGTTTCACCTTTCCGTTTACCGGCATTTCCCTCTCCGCTCAGGGTCATATAATTTCCATCTTGCACACCCGCCGGAATATCAATAGTGACACTTTCTTCTTTCTTTACCCTACCATCTCCATGGCATGTTTGACAGGGAGAATCAATGATAGTACCTTGCCCATGGCATTGATAACACACTTTTTCGCTTATCATTTGACCAAAAAATGAATTTACGCGCTCACGGACTTTTCCGGTACCATTACAAACCGAACAGGTGTGTTTTCCTGTTCCACCTTCACCATGGCAATCCGAACAGTTTTCAAATCGTTTGATCTTGATCTGTTTTTTTACTCCGTTATATATCTCTTCAAGAGATAATCGAAGATTTACGCGCATATCTGCACCGCGGTTTGTATTGCGATGTTGTGTATTACCTCCAAAAAAGGAGCCAAAACCACCTCCGCCGAAAGCATCTCCAAAAATGTTTCCAAATTGCGAGAATATGTCATCCATGGACATTCCTTGTCCACTGAAGCCTCCGCCTCCGCCAAAACCATTTTGCTTTAAGCCATCGTGACCGAATTGATCATAACGCTGGCGTTTTTCGGGATCTGAAAGAGCAGAATATGCTTCGGCTGCTTCTTTAAACTTCCCCTCAGCTTCTTTATTATCGGGATTTTTATCAGGATGATATTTAACTGCTAATTTGCGATAAGCTTTCTTTAACTCTTCTTGAGTTGCGGACTTGCTTACACCTAATATGTCATAATAATCTCTAGGCATGTATTACTCAATTATATTTACGATTACCTTCGCATGGCGAAGTACTTTTTTATCTATCATATATCCTTTTTCAAATTCTTCAAGGATAATATTATCTTTTTCATCTTCAACTGCACGAGTCAACATGGCATCATGTTTCTCGGAATCAAATTTTTCTCCCACAACATTAAAGGGACTGACCTTATAGTTTTCAAGATAGCTTAATAATTTACTTCGGATCATTGAGAATCCTTCAGAGATCTCGCTATCTTTATCATGATGTTGTAAAGCTCGGTCAATGTCATCAAGGACAGGCAAAAGATTTATCAACATACTGTCCTTGTATAACTCTTTTGTGCGCAATTGGTCTTTATTTATACGCTTTTTAAAATTCTCAAATTCTGCAGCCAATAAAAGAAAATTATCCTGAACTTCTTTTGTCTTTGCTTGAAGATCTGCATTTTCAACGATCAGTTTATCAATCTCTTTTTGAGTTAAGGGTGGCTTCTTTTCAGTACTCTTCTTTTTCTTATTATCTACCGAGGAAGATTTTTTCTTTTCCGACTTTTTCTTGCTACCTTCTGCCTTCTGGCTTCCTGCTTCTGATTTCTGTTCTTTAGCGGGCTCCTTGGGAGAACTTGCTTTCTCCTTAGGATTTTTTTTTGATTTTTCGTCTGTCATTCTTTCATTCTCCTTTGTGTGACGATTCAACCCTTCCCTTGCCCCGCAAAGATAATAAATTTACATAAAATAACTAATCTTTTCAAGTAATAATAGAATCGGTAATCGGAAGATTCAAATTATTATCTCTTATTACTAATAACATGTCCTGTCATCTCGAACAGTCTACGCTCTACGAGCTACGACCGTCAGGCCACGTGCCTTGCCAACCATAGCTTTAGCGTAGGTTGGGAGAGATCTCAAAATTCTGATATCTTTAATGAGGGTTTAGAATCATGACAACAAAGAGATCGTGCTTGCCCCGACGAAGGTCGGGGAACCCGCCACCGATGTTTCGGGGTCGTTTCACCGATATTTATCGGCACAGGCACGATGACATACTTCTTAGTCAGTAAATCATATTCCGTCATTTATAATTTCACCGCACTCCAAATCCCGCAGCTATAATAATTGGTTCACATAAAAAAAGGGACAAGCATGCTTGTCCCCTATATTTTACGACTTACTGTTTACGGTTTACGCCTTACGATGCTTCATCACGAACGACTATTTTCTCAGCATCTGCCCAGAGTGTTTCCAAATCATAGTATTCGCGGGTTTTAGCATCAAAAAGGTGAACAACAACATCGACATAGTCCATAAGGATCCATTTAAGGTTTATATATCCCTCTTTGTGCCATACTTTTACTTTATAGTGAGAAAGTTCATCTTCAATATAATCTGCCATACCTTTAACGTGAGT
>JAUVKP010000039.1 GCA_030596185.1 Fidelibacterota bacterium
CTTCGATGCTATCCATGTGATCGATAATCTGGCCGTGATCGATTACGAAAAATGTAAGCATTGCGGGTTGTGTGCAACTGTTTGTCCGACCAAAGCCATTGAACATAAAAAGAAACCAAGAAAACCCAAACCCATTCCTGAAAAGAAAGCTGAAGAATAATATAATGTAGAGACACAATATTTTGCGTCTCTATTCATAATCTAAAAACCATAAACCAACATTCAATCAAATGCCAACAAACGGAATTATCACTGAAAAAAAGAATGCTAAGGTCTATATTCGGATCGAAGAAGACACATCCGCGTGTAAAGGATGTGCCGCGCATGCTTTGTGTGGAAAAAAAGATTGTGCTGATGCGCAGATTATCTTAAATGATCGAGATGACTTGAATGTAGGGGATGAGGTTGAAATTGAAGAAAAGGCGAATATTCTGACCAAGACATCACTTCTTGCATACGGAATACCTTTGGTGTTTTTTATTGCCGGTATCTTTCTTGGACAGTTTCTCCCAGAAACCAATATTCCGAAGGAGTTACCCCAATTCCTCGTCGGATGTGTTGGTTTAGTCCTTGGTGGGTTTCTTGGTAGATACCTTGCAAAACGCTTATCCCAAAGCATAGATAAGTATTTTTCAATAAATGTGAAAAATCGACAACAATAACCCATTAATACTTATAATAATTCGAAGACAATGGGATATTGCAATATAATATCAAATAATATTGGCAATATTATAAATAATTGTTGTCTTTGAAGAATTTGCGTTTTAATTTAGCGCAGGTTTTTGAACAACAAAAAAGGGAATGTCAGGATGAAAAACGCTGAGTCTGATATTATGAAAATATTTGGTATGAATGTCTTTGGTGAAGCCGCAATGCAGCAACGCCTTCCGAAAAACGTCTATGAACAGCTCCGGAAGATCATAAAAGGACATCAGGCATTAGATATAAATATCGCTGAAATTGTTGCAAATGCTATGAAAGACTGGGCCATCGAAAAAGGTGCTACTCACTACACGCACTGGTTCCAACCTCTCACCGGAATAACTGCAGAAAAACACGAGTCATTTATATCGCCAAATGGTGATGGCAGTATTATCATGGAATTTTCCGGCAAAGAACTTGTTCAGGGTGAACCGGATGCTTCTTCATTTCCAAGTGGTGGTTTGCGTGCGACGTTTGAAGCGCGCGGTTATACCGTCTGGGATGTTACATCACCGGCCTTTATTAAAGACGATGAAAATGGTAAAACCCTCTATATTCCAACTGCCTTCACATCCTATACGGGAGAAGCACTTGACAAAAAAACACCCCTGCTGAGATCAGTTGAATCCTTGTCTAAACAAGTGATCCGTGTATTACGCTTATTAGGCGATACAAGATCAGAATATGCAATTTCAAGTGTTGGTCCGGAACAGGAATATTTTCTCGTAGATGAAAAATATTATAATGAGCGTCTGGATCTTCAAATGACAGGTCGTACTTTATTTGGAGCCCCTGCACCAAAGGGACAAGAATTAGACGATCATTATTTTGGTAGTATTAAAGAACGTGTTTCTTTGTTTATGAATGATCTTGATATGGAATTGTGGAAATTGGGTATTTCCGCAAAAACAAAGCATAACGAAGTAGCTCCAAATCAGTATGAACTTGCGGTTGTATACGGCGAATGTAATGTGACCATTGACCAGAACCATCTTGTAATGGAGATCATGAAGCGTGTTGCAAGACGCCATCAAATGGTATGTCTCCTTCATGAAAAACCTTTCGCTCGTGTTAATGGCTCCGGCAAACATAATAACTGGTCAGTTAGCACCGATACAGGCGTTAATCTATTATCTCCGGGTAAAACACCGGAGGAAAATAAACGATTTTTGCTTTTTGTTGCAGCTGCAGTTAAAGCAGTTGATGAACATGCGGATCTTTTACGCCTTGCTGCTTCTACAGCAGGTAATGATCATCGTCTTGGCGGGCAAGAAGCACCTCCTGCGATCATTTCAGTTTATCTTGGGCAAGCTCTGACGGCAATTTTTGAAAAAATTGAAGCAGGTCAAAAAATTGATAAAAAAGTAAAAGAAATATTCAATTTCGGTGTTTCAACTTTACCGGATATTTCTAAAGACGATACGGATCGTAACCGGACATCCCCCTTTGCTTTTACATTGAATAAATTCGAATTTCGCATGGTTTCTTCCCAGAGTTCGCTGGCCCGGCCGAATATGATCATCAATACGATCATTGCAGATACACTGGCAGAATTTGCCGATAAACTTGAGAAAAATAATAATGTTGAAGCATTACTGAAAGATGTATACAGTAGGCATAAACGCATTGTTTTCAATGGTGACGGTTATTCGGAAAAATGGCATAAAGAAGCAAAAAAACGTGGATTGCCGCATTTTGATAAAAGCGTGGATGTGTATCCTGAACTTTGTGCCCCCAAAAATGTTGCATTGTTTGAACGACAGAATGTCTTAAACAAAAAAGAATTAACAGCGCGCATGCTGATCTTTCTTGAAGATTATGTATTGAAGAATCGCATTGAAGCTTCGACCATGCTGGTCATGGCAGAGCGACAGATCTTGCCAGGCGTGTTGGAATATCAGACGATGATAGCTGAAGGTGCTTCTAAACTACTTATGGTAGGCGCAAAGAATACTTTACAGGTAAAACTGTTAAAAGACCTTACTAAAAAGTTAGAAATATTTTCAGATGGTATTAAAATATTAAAAACCGATATAGAAAAACTTAAATTATTAAGCGAAAAAGAAACGCCCGTGTTTACGGGAGAGACCTTAGTTGTTGACATGAAAAAACTCCGCGAAGCAGGTGATGCTTTGGAAGAGATTTGTGGATTGGAATATTGGCCCATGCCCACATACTCGGATATGCTATTTAAGATATAAGCGAAGAAGACCTTCCGGCTGGTATCCGAGCGAATAGAGGATCTGCAGGATGGTCGAGATAATTTATTCGACCAGCCAGCACCCATTTGCCAGTTGGCGGACGATCGAGCTGGCAGGTCATACCTTACCCCATACCCATATATTCCTCATAATTATGTGACAATAATCACGACAATCTTGGATTTTCGGAAATTCTATTATAAATTATTGTACAAATAGGAGAGTATGATGAATTACAAGAATCATGTTACACGGCTTTCACAATATAAATCAGTTCTTCAGCGTTTGGTAAAAAGTGGAATAGAAAAAACTTATGCGGAATCAATATCCAAACATATTGGAATTCCGGCTACACAAATTCGAAAAGATTTTTCCCTATTTGGTATTCGGGGAAATAAACGAGGCGGCTACAATGTTTTGGAATTGCTTGAAGAGCTTAAGGTTAATCTCGGGCTTAACAGAGATCTACCCTTCATATTAATTGGTTACGGTAATTTAGGAAAAGCACTTGCCAGATATCACGGGTTTCACGAAGGTTGTGTCAGGATTATTGCTGCTTTTGATCCAAAAGTAGGAGTATTGTCAAGTATTCCCCCTATTCCCGTTTATCCCCCGGCAAGTATTTCGGCATTTCTGAAAGATAATCCTGTTAAACACGCGGTTCTCGCTGTTCCCGATGATGTTGCTCAATCCATGGTTGATGAGTTGTACGCAGAAGGAATACGAGGGTTTATTAATTTTTCCGCCATAGCTCTTAATATCCCGGAAGATGCCTATGTAAACAACGTTGATCTTGAATTGGAATTGGAAACGGTTGTTTATTATACCAAAGAAGCAGAAAATAAAGAAGATAAGGAAGTAAAAAAATTGGTCTGATTAACAGAACAACTGAACTGTTATTGGCAATATTTTTTCACTTTTTCACAAGATTACATATAATAATTCGTAAAAACTCACAAGATAATTGAGGTTTTATTGCGAAATATTTATTATAACATATAATACTGTCTGAGTAATGGGGAGAAGGTCAATACTATTTAAAAAGATAGGGCATGAAACAGCCTTTTTATAGTTTAAATATTCAGAATAGGTTAACAATTTGAACTTGCTCATTAAAACAATGTTGTTATCAAATTTATATCTGCTTGTATTAACCTCTAAAATTATATGTTCATAAAGCGAATCTTGTTTTATTAGTTTAGAAACATCTTCCAATTTTAATTTATCAATTACAGATTTGTTTTCTACACAAGACAGAATAATAATAATTATTGGCAGTAATAAAACGATCTTTTTCATGGTACCCTCTTTAGGCTAATTATTATAGTATATGCTTGTTTGTCAAACCTTAATTCGTAACTATGTGCAATTGTTTATATCTAGAATATAGCTAATATTATCACCTATTCAAAGAAATCATCATGTTGTCAGGGGAAGTGCCTTCAACTTCAATTTCACACTAGCATTTGTCAAGCATCGTATCATTTCGACTGAAGTTCCGGCTTGCAGGAGCGAAATAGAAAAATCTCAAACCTAAAGTTTATTGATATGTGAATAAATAATATTGAGTAATTTGAGATCTCTCCGTGCGTCCCGATCCCCAAAGCATCGGGGTTCAAGATGACAGACTTGGTTTTCGTTTTACGTCTCACGTCTTACGTTTTACGATCATATAAGCAAACGCCCTGCCACCCGTCAGTTAAGGGGGAAACAAGGCGTTACTTCATTTGAAAAACATTTATTTGATCAATTTCATTCCGCGAAGGAAAGCATCTTCATTTAATTTGTGGAATGATTTTTTCTTGATGATTTGCGGTAAGGCTTGCAATACATAGTCCTGTGAGAGATAGCTGCGTATTTTTGCGTATGCACCCAGCATAACCATGTTGGCTGCTTTTGTTGAACCGAGTTTATCGGCTTCATCTGTTGCGGGAATTCCAATGACGGTGACATCATCACGTGCCGGTGGCGTATCGATCAGTCCGCTATCATATAGGATAACACCACCCGGTTGAACAAGGTCCGCGAACTTATTTAAAGAAGGCTTGTTCATAGCGACCAGAACTGTCGGATTATCGATCATCGGGGAGCCGATACGCTTATCTGATACTTTTACGCTGCAGTTTGCCGTTCCACCACGCATTTCGGGTCCGTAACTCGGCAACCAGCTGACCTTGTAATTATGCCCCATTGTGATATTTGCAAGAGCATAACCCATACTCAGAACACCCTGTCCGCCAAATCCGGCTATTTTTATCTCATCGACCATTTCTTTTATAGCAGGTAATTTAACACCTTTGATTTTATCAGATAAACTCTTGATATCAAGAAGTTCATGATATTCTTCAAAATGCGGATCCGGATGTAAGGTAATGACTGGATCGCGATCTTCAGAATCATCTTTTTTTACACCGGGTACAAAGTATTTCGAGAGGACATCCGTGATCCATTTTTTAGAATCAATAGAAGTCATTTTCCACCCGGTGGGACATGCAGAAAGAACTTCAACAAAGGAGAAGCCTTTTTTATCTATCTGGATTTTCAAGGCTTTACGCACAGCTTTTCTTGCACGAGCAATATTTTTAGGATCGGTAAGCATCACGCGTTCAACATAGACGGGTGCTTCCAGTGTAGCAATGATCTCAGACATTCGAAGCGGATAACCTTCATTTTGCATGGTACGTCCGCGAGGAGTTGTTGTACTCTTTTGGCCGATCAAAGTTGTAGGAGCCATTTGCCCACCGGTCATGCCGTAGATGGCATTGTTAACGAAGAAAACCGTCATTTGCTCACCACGGTTAGCAGCTTGCAGTATTTCATTGGCACCGATAGCGGCCAGATCCCCATCTCCCTGATAGGAGATCATGATCGAATCCGGGTTTGAACGTTTATAACCGGTAGCGACTGCGGGTGCTCGGCCATGAGCTGCTTGAATATTCCCAACATCAAAATAATAATAAGCAAAAACAGAACAGCCGACCGGTGAGATCAGAACTGTTCTATCCTGAATGTCAAGATCGCTGATAGCTTCCGCGATCAGTTTATGTAAAATACCATGACCGCAACCCGGACAGTAATGGGTGCTTTGGAGCTGCGATCCGCCTTTAAGGACAAATTCATCATAAAAGCTTGCAGGTTTTTGTAATACGGTTGTTTTCATACCATACCTCTATATACTTTCTTTGAATTTTTCAACGATCTCTTTTACGGTAGGAACATTTCCTCCCATACGAGTATGCAAATTAACAGGCTTACGTCCGTTTACGGCCAAGCGTACATCATCTACCATTTGTCCTGCACTGAGTTCTGAAACAAACAAGGATTTTACATTTTTGTCTTTTGCAAAATCCTCAAATTGCGGAGTGGGAAAAGGAAAAAGTGTAATGGGACGGAACAAACCGGCTTTTATGCCTTCAGCCCGTAATTGTTCCATTACGCCGTGCAAGATGCGGGAAACGATACCATAACCTATGAGAATATATTCTGCATCATCACACTGAATAGCTTCATAACGGATCTCGTTCTCTGCAAGCTTTTTATATTTGGCCTGTAGTGCCAGATTGTGTTCTTCCAGGCGATCCGGTTCCAATTGAATAGAGCAAATTAAATTATGAGAATCTGCTGTGCCTTTTAACGCCCAAGGCCGGTCGGGGATTCTTTGTACCGGCTCAGGAAATTCAACCGGTTCCATCATCTGACCGATAATTCCATCAGCCAGGACGACAGCGGGATTCCGATACTTATCTGACAATTCAAATGCCAGCATGGTCAGATCACACATTTCCTGAGCAGAGTTAGGAGCCAGGGTAATCAAACTATAATTTCCATGGCCACCACCTTTAACAACCTGATTGTAATCAGCCTGTTCGGGTGCGATATTACCCAATCCGGGCCCACCGCGCATAATATCAACAATTACACAAGGCAACTCGGCACCGGCTATATAGGAAATTCCTTCCATTTTTAAGCTCATACCGGGACTGGAACTGGCGGTCATACAGCGGCTAGTTGAACTTGCAGCGCCGTAAACCATATTAATTGCTCCTAATTCACTTTCTGCCTGAAGAAAAGTACCGCCTAACAATGGAAAATAGTAAGCTGCTGTTTCCGCGATCTCGCTGGCCGGGGTAATGGGGTACCCAAAGAAATTTTTACAACCGGCAAGAAGCGCACCACGAACGACAGCCTCATTGCCTTTTATAAGAACCTTTGACATATAAACCTCAACTATTAATAGGTTTTAAACATTCAATACAGATTTTTTCTTCGGAATCACGAAATCCCGAAAGCAATTTCACTGTATTTTTACAATGGGGACAATATCCATCTTCAAGTCCCTCGATATTTCGTACCACGGTAATTGCCCGGGGTTCCGGACAGGTATAGAAGCAGGTGCCACAACCGGTACAGCCTTCACCTTTATAATGTGAAGGACGGTATCCCATCGCGTTCAGCTCGTCAGCAAAATCAAGAACATTTACCGGACAAGCGTCTATACAAAGGCCGCAACCCTTACAATCGTCAACCTGTATCAATATACGATTTATGACTGCCATATTTTCTCCTTAAAAACAGGTGGTGCTAAAGCACAGTATTTAACCAAATTTGACTACTCAATTCTAAATTCAATGTACGAAAAAGAAGTTCGACAAAAAAGTAAAAATGCCGATAAAACCTAATTTGAATGCAATTTTATAAGCATAAACGAAGCACATAATTGTGCGAATAACCGGAAGGTTATTTTGGTTTAGTGATTATAAAATATTAACAAAAACGGTTGTTAAACGAAGAATCGTAAGAGGTCACTAATGAATAGTAATTGGTGACTGGTGACGGGTCAGGCAAAAGGCAAAAGTATAAAGTTAAAAGTAGAGACGCAGCATTGCTGCGTCTTTACCATAAATCATTATTTTTTTTTTGCATATGAGAAGTGTTTTTGAAACGTTTTACCAGTTACTACTGGAACAACCTCAACACATCATTAATCACAGCAAGGATAAGTAAGCCAAAGAGGAGGAACATCCCAATTTGCTGGATCAGCATTTTGGTTTTGATTTTCATCTCACGCCGCAT
>JAUVKP010000260.1 GCA_030596185.1 Fidelibacterota bacterium
ATAGGTTCAGGTGCAGGAGGTGGTGGCTTGGGTTTGTCTTTTAAAGATTCCAAGACCATTTTTTCAACTTTCTTGCGTGCAGCTTCCTCTCCAATTTTTTCTTGTTCTCGATTTTTACGCCGATCTTCTTCAGCCACGCGCTTTTGTTCGCGTTGTACTAAAAGGTTGTCCGCCTTTTTTACATCTTCGGCAAAATGTTCCAGTACGATCTTAAGTATCTCCGGTTCAAGTGCTTTATTCAGCGAAGCAGCAATGTCCTTGGATTTCAGATATTCAATAATATCCTTATGCGAGGTATTTAATTGCTTCGCAAGTTGAAATATTTTTACCGGTTTGTCAGCGGAAGCTGTCATACACGACTCCTAATCATTCATTTATTCATTTTCGTCATTAGACGGAGCTAAAACTTCTTCATCTTCACTGTTATGATCAATATCAAGTTCAGCATCTGAACTTCGTTTTTCTTCTACAGCATCACTAATCAGTTTTTCGATCTTTTCAAATGTCTTTTCACCAATACCTTTTATATCTAAAAGGTCACCGGCATCCGCATTAAGGAAGTCAGCGGCGGTTTCAATATCAGCATCGGATAAAGCATGTATCTGTGCAGATGAAATACCTTTTATATCTTCAATATAGATATCATCACCTTCAAAACGGTTGTATTCGGATTGACGGATAGCATCAATCTCGTACCCGGTTACACGACCGGCAAGATTGATATTAATACCGCTGGAACCGATAGCAGTTGCGATCTCATCATCATCAAAAACGGCAAGAACGGTACGACGTTCTTCATCAATTTCAAGGAATAGAGGTTTAGCGGGTGAAAGGGCACGAGAGATAAGCAGTTCAGATTCCGAACTGTAGTTAATAATATCAATGTTCTCACCACTCAATTCTTTAACAATAGCTTTAATACGGCTACCCTTGATACCTACACAAGCACCGACAGCGTCAATACGCTTATCATTGGATTCTACAATGATTTTTGAACGTTTGCCTGGTACACGTGCTATGGAACGGATCTCAACGATACTGTCAAAGATCTCTGGAACTTCCAATTCGAATAGACGACGCAAGAAAGAATCGTCGGCACGAGTAATAATGATCTCGGGACCACGAGTTGTCATGCGAACTTCTTTAATAATGGCTTTGATCGTATCGCCACGATAGTAGTGTTCCGTGGGTATCTGTTCTGGACGCGGCATTTTCAGCTCGGTCTTGTCAATATTAACATAAACCGCATCATTACGACGGATCTGATGGATATTACCCATAATGATCTCACCAACACGGTTTTGGTACTCTTCAAATACCTGATTACGTTCAACCTCACGTATCTTTTGTCCAAGAACCTGTTTGGCAGCGGAGATCATCCGACGACCAAATATTTCAGGATCTATGACTTTGACCACGATCTCACCGATCTCAGGGTTTTCTACATCAGGCAGCGTTGCTGCTTCCGTGAGAGTAATTTCGACAAATTCATCATCGAGTTCCTCATCAGCAACTACTGTTAGTTCCTGATAGATCTCAATTTCACCCTTATCCGGGTTAACGATAACATCAAAGTTGTCGACCTCACCATATTGTTTTTTAATAATAGTATCAAACACTTTGACGATGATCTCACCGACTTCAGAGCGGTTGATGCCTTTTTCCTTGGCCAGGGTAGCAAATGCTTCAATAAGACTTTTGGTATCCAATTGATTATCTCCTATTTACCATTTTAAGCGTACCACAGCGGATATCACTTTTTCTATAGGTATCCGAATGGTAGTATTTTCTTTTTTTATTTTTACATTGAGGCTTAGGACTTCATCGTCCACATCTTCTATAGTCCCTTTTATTGGGCTTTTTTGTTCCTCAAATTCATGTTGTAATTCAATATCACGACCTTTGTTCTTAGCGAAATGCCGTACCTTGGTTAGGGGCATATCAATTCCCGGTGAAGAAACTTCCAAACGGTAATTAACAGCATATTTTTCATCGAACTCTTCGTTTCTCAGGATCTTCTTGGAGATCGACACCAGTTCGGATGAAGAAATACCTTTTTCGGTATCACATACAACCTTGATGGTTCCACCTGTTTCGGACATTTTGATGTCCTCTACAATAAGCCCTGAAGCTTCCACGATGTCTGTTATAAGTCTTTGTATTTCATTCATTTTTCAATGTCCTCAAAAAACGAAAAGTGGGAATTTTCCCACTTTCGCGCCCAATATATGTATATACCTGAGTTTGTGCAAGGTTTTTTTGAGTGCTTTAAATATAATTATTACTGATAGATAAAGGAAGTTTAGGGGTAAATGATGGGTGCCTGCCGGGACGATAGCTTTGTAAATACTTATGTCATCCCGGAAAACTTGTGGAACAAGTTTATCCGGGATCTAAATAATGGCATTGCTCCCAAATAAAATGGAGTGATCAATATATAAGATCCCGCCTGTGCCGATGAATATCGGTAGATAAGATAGCCACTGGCTATCTTTCCGGGATGACGTAGAACGGTGGATGCCTGCCGGCCGTAGCCTTCCTGACCAGCGCTGCGCCATGCCGTAGCCTCGATACTTCGGGACGTAGGTTGGAAGCCTTGGCGAAGTTGGTGGCGAAGGCTGGATGGATGGGTTGAAGAAATATCTTCTCTCTATTCCTTATTCTCCACTCCTTACGCCCCAGGCTGCACTTTGGTAAAGGAGAGGTTTGGGTTT
>JAUVKP010000104.1 GCA_030596185.1 Fidelibacterota bacterium
AAGGTCAAGATTTCCGAGATACTATCTTCTTCGCAGACAACAGAGATACCACCCTTATTAGCTATGATCAAATTTACCGCTGCACATATATCTGTTTCTGACACACCGACAACAACAATATTATGTGAATCATGGGCAACAGAAGAAGCAATGGCACCCTTTTTTAAGCCAAAATTCTTTACAAAAGCAAGCGCAAGTTCTCGGTTTTCATAACGATTAATGACCGCGATTTTCAGAATATCATTTTCAGGATCTGAAATAAGATTATGGTTTTCAGCCATGATCTCTTTATCGATCCGTTTAGTTATTAATTGTCCATCGATTACCTCAATAACGGGTGATTTTGCATAGTTATGTTCAATATAGAATTCTCTGGGACGTTTAGCCTGAACATTAAAATTGTTCGTGGCTTCTATTTTATTATAAGGAAAAAGTGCACGGCCTTTCTTGACAACAATATTACCATCAATAATGGTTTGCAGGATATTCAGCTCATCAAGGGAATCGATAAGCAGGAAATCAGCGGGATCATTTTCTTGCAGGAGTCCGATATCGAGTCCATAATGCTGAACAGGATTGACACAAGCCATGCGCAGGACCTTCATGATATCGAGTCCATGCTTTAGGGCTCGCCGGACAAGAAGATTTATATGACCTTCTAGCAGATCATCGGGATGCTTGTCATCTGAACAGAACATGCAATTTTTGAAGTGTTCATTTGCGAGTGGAATAAGTGCATCAAAATTTTTTGCGGCAGAGCCTTCCCGGATGAGTATTTTCATGCCGAGCGCAAGTTTTTCGAGAGCTTCGTCTTTAGTGAAACATTCATGATCGGTAGAAATACCTGCCGAAATATATTTTTTAAGATCGTCTCCAGATAAGCCGGGTGCATGGCCGTCAATGGGCTTATTACGTTCTTTTGCGACGGCGATCTTACGTAATACCTCACTATCGTCATGAATAACGCCGGGAAAGTTCATCATTTCGCCTAGAAACTTAATCTCGGGAAAATCATTGAAAAGCATTTCAATATCATCCGACACAATACTGGCCCCGTTGGTTTCAAAAGATGTCGCGGGAATACAGGAAGGTGCCGAGAAAGCGAATTTCATGGGAACAGTTTTAGCATTTTCGATCATGAACTTAACGCCATCCACACCAAGAACATTTGCGATTTCGTGCGCGTCTGCAACGAGACCTACAGTTCCATGCTTCACTGCAATTCTTGCAAATTCGGAAGGGGGCAACATGGAGCTTTCTATGTGAATATGGGAGTCGATAAAACCGGGAATAATGTATTGCTCGTAGCTTTCTTCATCTTCTGTAATTGAAGAAATGCGGCCATCATTGATTTCAATCGTTCCGGGGAAGATCCGTTCGTTCAGAACATCAACGATATTTGCTGAAATTGTTTTCATGATATAATATAATCCATTGTAATACAATTCCAGGTTTTATTAATTTCCTGGAAAAAAATATTTTCTCTTTTCGATTCTATAAATCCCAATTTTAAATAGCATCTTAAAGCCGATCTATTAAAAGCGAATACTCTTAAACGTAATTGTTTAAATTTAAGAACGCCTGTCGCATAGTTTATTAATTCCTTTAGCATTGTGTAACCATAACCCAGGCCGCGATTATCTTGTTTAATTAACGCTCTCCCAATTGAAGCACTTTTATTATCCGGATCAATCTTCATTAGTTGGCAATGTCCTATTGTGGCACCCGTTGTTTCGTCTATTGCTTTGAAAACAAGAGAACTTTTATCATATATGGTATCAAGCAACTGTTTTTCATCTAAAGGAAACCTATATCGGGGTCCCGCGAATTGAATAAGAAACTCAGCATCGAAATCTTTAACCCAATCAAGGAGTTCAGAGATATCTTCTTTTTTAAATGCTTTCAAAACTATCATTGTTTTGCCTCATTGGGTATTTCTTATCATGTTCTGGGAACAGGGGGCATTGAAATTTTAGTATTTCGATAGCTCAAGCTCATCCCATGCTTCTTTAGCACCCTCATGACCCTTTTCATAGGATTTTTTCATCCAAAAAGCAGCCAGTTTTTTATTCATTGTCGTGCCCTCTCCGTGATAATACATTAAAGCAATGTTAAATTGCGGACTGGCATAACCTTTTTCTGCAAGTCTTCTATACCAATAAAAAGCCTGCTCTTTATCTATTACTGTTCCCTCTCCGTTATAATACATATAAGCAAGGGTATATTGACCCTCCTCATCGCCCTGTTCCGCACTTTTTTTACACCAATAAAAAGCCTGAGTTTTATCCGCTGTCGTGCCATCTCCGCTATAATACATTGAAGCAAGGCTAAACTGAGCCCGGGCATAATCCTGCTCTGCAACTTTCTTATACCAATCAAAAGCCCGGGTTTTATCAGTGTCTGTTCCAATTCCATTATAATACATTGAAGCAAGCCTGAATTGAGCCTCAGCGTAACCTTGTTCTGCGCTTTTTGCACACCAGTAAAAATGCTGCTTTTCATCTGCTCCGGCCTCATCCCCATTATAATACCTGGCAGCAAGTTCTTCCCGGGCCAAACTACTACCCCGTTTTGCACTTTCTGTATACCAATAAAGAGCCTGCTCTTTATCTACTGCTGTTCCTTCTCCGTTATAATACATTTTTGCAAGTTTATGTTGAGCATCGGTATAATCTTTTTTATAGTTTTTTTCTGCAAGCTTTTTATACCAATAAAAAGCCAGAACCTTATCTATTCCCCGAGCTGTTCCATCTGTCCATACTCCATAATCATACATATCGGCAAGCTCAAACTGAGCCTCGGTATAACCTTGTTCCCCACTTTTTGTATACCAATAAATAGCCAGAGATCGTTTTGCTTCCTGACCTGTTGTATCTGTCCATACTCCAAAATCATACATCTTGGCAAGCTCATATTGAGCCTTGGCAAGGCCTTGTTCCGCGCTTTTTTTATACCAATCAAAAGCCTCTCTGTAATCCGGTGTTCCAAACCATTCTCCGGAATAATATACATCGGCAAGCCTAAGCTGAGCTTTGGCATCACCTTTTTTTGCGGCTTTATTTATGGGCTGGAACCAGTTTTGCCCCCAACAATTAACTGTGAATATAAGAGCCAAAAACAGATATAGATATTTTTTCGTTTTCATCATATGGTTCCTTTTGGTTTACAGCTCAATCCGCTGCCTCTTTTACTTAGCAAACGTATAATTATTTCTATTTAAATATCGGAACCGATAAACAACCTGATGGTGTAAGTGATATTCGATAGGGGGCGTATAGTTATTGCTGCTACTTGTTTTTAGCTTCTTTTTTTTGCATGATCATACTAACGATCGCAGAAATAATAAATGCGATACCAAACCAGACATGAAGGTGTGTGATCAATAGATGTTCCGGTTCAATGTCACGCAAATAATTAACAAATAAGGGTATTGACGTTAGAATAAGTGCGACAAATGTTGTCATTCTTAAGATGGTAAATACTTTTTTCATTTTTAACTCCTTTAATAATTATTAGATAAATATTGATTTTGTAACAGGTTTGGGTGCTTTGATCACCATAACAGCAAAATCTTCCTCGCTTTCATTATACCAGCAATGCATGATATCTTTTGGACTTTCAATAAGCGTGTTTTCCTCAACGGTTTCTTTTTCTTCGCCGATTTCAATTATGCCTCTACCCTTCAAAACATAAAAAGCGACATTAACCGGGGTAATATGCTGTTTTAAAAATTCACCGGGCTTCAGTGTAATAACGTTGATCATCGCATCCTTTGTACTGTAGATATTTCTTACATCAACACGATGCGCGGTTTCCATGATAGCTGTCTCAGATAATTTTTTGGTAATGATCATATTGTTCCTTTTGTGTATTTTTATTTGAAATGTAGTATTGATTTAAAATTTTTCAATATCTTATTCCGGTATTACTGTCGATAACTGGAATGTACAAAAACCGGATGCAACAATTGAAAGAAAATATATATGAGTAAATCTTTATCATCTTTCCCAGAAAGTGATCTCTAATCTCGAGTATTCTGTGTCGGGTATAGTATCTTGATATGATTCGCTTGTTAATGATCCGTCAGTTGTACTAAAATCCTTTTTGTGATAATAATAGCTTACGTAAGAGGAAAGAAAACTTTGCAGTTCAGTATTCCAGTATTGATCAACATCAAAATACAGACCCAGAATTGTTCCATTAAGACCGTCCGTTACGCCCGACATTGGGATTGCATCTATTTCCAAATGAGATATATATTCTCGAAATATCACATCGTTATAGGTAATTTGTTGCCATGTTTTATGAGCAGTCAATGTTACGGAATCATAGTTGCCCAGCGAAATATATCCATCAATTTCAGTTGAAATTTTACTAATAGAGCTGCTTCCGGAGTCAACATCAACAAAACTAGTAGAAAAAGAAGTGCCCATCCATTCCAGATCGTAAAGGTTGTTCTCGGAATTAGAAATAGTAACATCCTGCAGTGCTAATCCGGGGCGAAGGCGAACTGAAAGATAATTACATTGTTGAACAAAATCTACAATATCATCGATCCCAACACCAATCGAATCATTCTCATCCCACCAATCTTCAATATAATCGGCATTTTCTTCATCAAGAAGCAGCATTTCAACATCAGTTATCTGCTGAGCGCTTATCATCATTGAATCTTTTACAGCCGATGTACCAGCCTTATCAATAGCAACAACACTCCAGTTTCCTTCGGGTAAGGCCAGCAGGATATCACCTACACGGTTGACATAATTCCCCACACCAAGAATAATATTGGGAAGCGCTTCATCATCATTTTGTTTTTTTGCTATAATTACTTCGGGTTTAATAGTTTCATTAAGGTTAGTAACTTTGGCAATACCCCATGTGATAGCTTTTTCAAATAATTCCTGCGTATCACTAGTGCCGAGGGAAGCTTCCATCAGGGCTTTTACGGCTGTCCCGGCTCCATCTCCCAATCCCACAGCATCAACTACGCCGTC
>JAUVKP010000286.1 GCA_030596185.1 Fidelibacterota bacterium
AGCCGGTAAAGAACATGCCATGGAATTGATCGAAGGACCTCTCATGGGGGGCATGTCCCAAGTCGGTAAATTATTCGGAGAAGGAAAAGTTTTTCTTCCTCAGATCGTTCGTTCAGCCCGTATCATGAAAAAAGCGGTTGATATGTTAAGGCCATACCTTTCGGAATTGGATGATACAACAGCTAATACGCGGGGTACCGGTGTGTTGGCGACCGTCAAAGGCGATGTGCATGATATTGGCAAAAATATTGTTTCATTGGTTTTGCAATGCAACCATTTCAAGGTCATTGATCTGGGCGTCATGGTGCCACCCGAAAAAATTTACGAAGCGGTTGTTGAACACAAAGCCGATATGTTGGGTTTAAGTGGGTTGATCACGCCATCACTGACTGAAATGGCAACGGTATGCAGTCAATTTGAAAAAGCAGGTTTGACTATTCCTATCATGATCGGTGGTGCGACCACATCAGAGGCTCATACTGCCACTAGATTGGCCCCTCATTATCCGGGTCGAGTCGTTTATTCATCAGATGCTTCTCACTCAGTATCGCTTGCGCTTAAACTTGCCTCTAAATCTGCGGATGATTTTCTAAAGAAAACACAGCAGCACTACAAAAAACTCAATGATAAAGTTGAAAATAAAAAGCAGACATTATTAAGTCCCGAAAAAGCTCGGGAAATTAAGCATAAAAAAACCAATGCTTCTCCCAAACCGGAAAATTACGGTGTCCGGGTCGTTGAAAATATTCCTCTTACTGACATTATTCCCCTGATCAATTGGAAAATGCTGGCACTGGCCTGGCAGGTAAAACCAAATTCAGATGAAGCGAAAAGAATTAAACAGGATGCAAAGGTCTTATTAAATGATCCTATAACATGCGAAGTTTTTGAGAGTGCTTTAAGTGCAGTGGTCGGACTTTTTCCGGCTTATAGCAAAAATGAAGACGTACATTTACTTGATAAAGATGAAAAAGAATTAGCCACTTTGTATTTCTTGCGCCAGCAGGAAACAAATAAAAACAATAAAGCTCTGTCACTTGCGGACTATGTATCGGCATCGGATGACAGTATGGGTTTGTTCGTTGCATCAGCAGGAAAAGGGATCAATGTTTTATCCGGAAAATTTCACGAGGACGATGATGAATACCGGGCACTGCTTGTTAGTATGCTGGCTGATCGACTGGCTGAAGCTTTGAGTGAATATTTATATCAGAGATTGAACACCGAATGGTGGAAGACGGGTCAAACGATCATTCGTCCGGCAAATGGATATCCATCGGCACCCGATCACTCCGGAAAAGAGGCGATCTTTAATTTACTGGAAGCTGAAAAACATCTAGGTGTAAAGCTCACCGAAAGCTTTGCCATGGATCCGGTCTCCTCTGTCTGTGGCTATTATTTTGCAGATAAAGATGCACATTATTTTTCCTTAGGTACAATCTCGAATGAACAGTTTGAAAAATATGCGGAGAGAAAAGGCAAAGACATTGAAGAATTGAAGAAAGTTTTTGCAGGAAAGCTGAACAATTGACAATTGACAAGCCTTCGCTGAAGCTTCGGCCTGCAGGCAAAGGACAATCCTTCGCTAAAGCTTTCCCCTCCGTTCTTCGAGCTTCGAAGGACAAGACGGAGGGCAGGCAATTGACAATTAAATTAAGGATGATAAATTGATAATTTGAGATGAAAATCAATTTTACTCCCTGCATATGTAGGGACGACTCTAGAGTCGCCCGTAATTGATATAAAATTTAAATGTCATCTCGACCGCAGTCGTCCGTGAAAAACGGATGATGAGGCGCGTCATCCTGAAAAATCTGCGCAGCAGATTTATTCAGCCCCGAAGGGGTCCCAAAGGGAGACCTCGCCGAAATTGACAAATTGAAATATATTGATAAATATTAATTTGAGATCTCTCCGCTTTGTTCCGATCTACATCGGAACTCCGGTCGAGATGACAATAAGACAGGAAACGATCATGAAAGTCACAGATATAATAAAAAAAGCAAATAAACCGCTATTCACATTCGAATTGCTGCCTCCTCTAAAAGGACATACTTTAGATGCCATAAATGAAGCCATAGAGGCCATGTTGCCCTATGATCCGGCTTACATTAATATTACGAACCACCAGCAAGAAGTGATCTATGTTGAACGTCCCGATGGTCTGATAGAACGCAAAACAGTCAGAAAACGTCCGGGAACCGTTGCCATGTCCGCAGCAACTCAATTTAAATACAATATTCCCGTTATTCCTCACATGATCTGCGGTGGGAGATCCCGCGATCAGTTGGAAGATCAGCTTATTGAATTGAATTTTCTTGGTATAGATAATGTATTTGCCCTACGAGGCGATCCACCTCACGGAGAACGGCGTTTTGTTGCGCATAAAAACGGGTATGAACATACCGACGGTTTGGTTGAACAAATAGCCGCTTTAACCGCGGGGAATATTTGGATCCCACACTTAAAGAACCCACTTCCGGTGATTTTTGTATTGGCGTGGCCGCTTACCCCGAAAAGCA
>JAUVKP010000055.1 GCA_030596185.1 Fidelibacterota bacterium
AATACCCCCGGTCATTATGTGTGCTTCACGTGTTATATGTCAATCTCGACTAACAAACTGCTGAATAAAGGGAGGCAGAACTTATGCCTGCCTCCCCATAGACTAGATAGTTAGTGAATCACCTCATGCCCATTGCAAAAAAGCAAGAAACTGTAAGCAAAAAGCTTATAGAGCAACTTAGAAATAAGGGTTATAAGGTTGCGACAAAAGTTCTGCCATCGGAGACATTTTACAAAGCTGAAAAATATCATCAAGACTACTATTTAAGCAGAGGTAAATTACCCTATTGTCACGGACATGTAAAGAGATTTTAGGTACACGTAAAACGTAAAGCGTGAGTTATACGTAAACAGTCGAACGTAAAACGACAGTATATAAGAACCTTGAAATATCGAGAGTTCTTTTTTGCACGATAACTTTTAAATTTGTGTTGAAGGAATTGAAAAGAAGAATTAAAATATATTCTTGTTACTATAACTAAAATTTGGAATCTTCTCACGTCTCACCAGCCTGCGCCAAGGCTTCGGCCGGCAGGCGTCTTACGTCTCACGTCTCAAAGTTTCCCATTTCAATTAAGAGCTTTTATTATTAAATTCGTCTATTAAAACAAGGATTTGTCGTGAAAAAAAGACCTAATATCATTTTTTTAGTTTTGGCATTTTTGAGTGTGTCAATTTTGTTTGCGGAAGACCCCATTGTTCGCGTGCGCATTATGTATACTGAAGATGAAATAAGCATAAGCAGTGAATCAAAAATATATATTTATAATCAAGATAAAAGTAAGATCATTCTTCGTGGAGAAAGAACATTCTCTATCGTTTTACGGAGTGACACGCTCAAATTAATTGACGATAAAGGAAGGACACTTATTATAGGTTCTTCTTTTGAAATGAAAAACAGTGACAAAAACAAAAATCTTGGAATTAAGAATGTTCCCTTCGGTATTGGTTGGTTCTGGGCGGGAAAAGAAGATCGAGTTTATAAGGGTGGCCTTGAATTTTATATTAATGCCGAAAAAAAGATCGATGTGATCTCGGTTTTGGATATAGAAACATATCTTTTAGGTGTTGTACCCTCTGAGATAGGAATTACAGCGCCGCTCGAAGCACTTAAAGCACAGACCATCTGCGCCAGATCTGAAGCAGTGGTCGGACTTGAAACAGGTAAGTACGCGGGCGAGCACCATGTTTTGACAGCGGACATATATTGTCAGGTATACAGTGGCATTGGCAAAGCAAATGATGCGGTAAAAAAAGCGGTCTCTGAAACCCGGGGTGAAGTATTAGTAGTAAACGATACTGTTATAAGTGCTTATTATGCATCCAATTGTGGTGGACATTCGGAAGATATTGAGAATGTATGGCCCGAGCGTTCAGGGCATTCCGAACAATGGAGCGGACATCCGGATATGGACGGCGAGATCAATTTGGACTTGACGCAAGCAGATGATATTAGAACTTGGATCAACAGCGAGCCGGATTCATGGTGTAAACCATCTGAACTTACTCCGGAATGGAGCAAACAACATTTTCGTTGGACACGCAGTATTTCCCCGGCAGAATTAAGCAAGGCGGTTGCGGGAAAGGTAGAAGACATAGGGCTGATTTACGACATTATTCCACTTGAGCGTGGAGTCTCTGGTCGCATTTACGATATTTTATTTGTCGGTGCTAAAGGACATTGTCGCGTTAAAGGTGAATTAGATATTCGCATGCTTTGGGAATCACCCTTGAAAAGCTCTTGTTTCATCGTGGATAAGATCGGTCCCACTGCTAATCCGGTTTCGTTTATTATTTCCGGCGCCGGATGGGGGCATGGTGTGGGAATGTGCCAAACAGGAGCAATTGCGCAAGCAAATGCCCAACGAACATATAAAGATATTCTGGCGCACTATTTCAGGGGTTCCGCCATAAAACAAAAATACAAATAAGTTTTCGAGTGATTTTTTTACAACCATTATTATTAACTTTAGGTGTATTGATCGGTATTCCCTTCATCATACATCTTCTTGGTGAAAGAAAATACCAGGCATTATCGTTTAGTTCTTTGAAGTTTTTGAGGGAGATCGAACATGACTCTTTACAAAAACTTCAATTACGCCAATGGTTGGTTCTTGTCTCGCGAGCATTGTGGATCAGTATGCTTGTATTTACCCTCGCGCAACCTTTTTTCCCGAAGGGCAGAAGCTCACTTGAGCCGGGTATTATGATCACTGATAAAAGTTTTAGTACGAGAATTGACGAAAAATTCCGAGTGGCTGAAGAATCCTTGAAAAAGAAATTTCCCCGATGGGATATAGTTGCTTACAATAAAAGAACCAATCTCGATAGTCTAAGAGAGCAGATTCACCAAAATATTAAAAAAAACAAACGCGAGAATCCTAATATAATATTCTTAAGTGATTTTCAGAGAAATGAACAAAATAAAAAAGTAATTAAAATAATCGGGTCATTTACAAATAGAGCCTATGGATTACGTGTAATAAAAGTTAAGCAGAATTTTGCAATTTCTCATTTGCGACTAATAGACGAAAATAATAATTCACGTGATATGAAAAGCATAGAAGTTCAATTGTTGCATAACGAGCAAACTCTTATATCACCAGCAGTATTTGTTAACTTAAATGGCCAGAAAGTCGGTCGAGCAAATGTAGATAAAAAGGGATATGGATATTTTCATTTTAGTGTCCCGGATGAAGATCACATTTCTTGTGTGGTGAGCTGTTTCGAGGATGAATATCCCGAAGACAACAAGCGATATCTTGTTATTCGGAATCAACAAAGATCAAACATTCTCTGTATAGATGAAAAGAGCGAAGGAAACTATCACATTAAGGCACTTCGTGCAATGGAGCAAGTCAAGCTCACGGAAATTACGCCAGAGAAATTATTGTCGGTAAATTTGGACCAGTACGATATGCTATGGTTCTCAAACATATATTCAGTAAACCAAAATATGATAAAAGCGATCCGAACCTTTGCAGAGGAAAAACCAGTTATAGTGACCGCAGGAAAAATGATCGATCATCCCAATGGCTGGGAAAGTATCGTGGGCGATCTTAAATCAGTTATGGATGAAAGTGCATACTATAGAGTAAAAAATATCCCCGGAGTTGAAGCGGGAACAGACTTTCGAATTAAGCGATATTATCACACATCACACCATGCAGGAAACATACTGTGGGAACTTGCTTCAAACGACCCCTTGCTTATGGAAACAGAAAATAATATCTACTTGCTTCTTTCTCCATTTCATTTTGATTGGAACGAAATGGGGCTATCTCCGTATTTTACGCGTGCTATTAGCGAACTTATAGAGCACATGCTTAATATTGAAGATTTATCTTGTGAGACAGGTGAAACAATTTCCATCAAAGAACCTTTCTCAAAAGTGACCACTCCCACAGGTGAAAAATATCAAGTTAATGATATATTTACACATACAAATAGCCCGGGATTTTATGCTATTGAGAATTCAAGTGGTCGAAAAACAGTTGCTGTAAACATTCCGGAAAGTGAATATGTCCAAGCTCAGCTTAAAATAGAAAACATTAAAATATTAGAATGGAATGGAGAAGATACAGCTGATATTGAAAGACAAATCAAAGGCAGGAATTCCCAAACATTATTCTATATTCTAGCCCTGCTTTTTATTATCTTTGAAATGATGTTATTACGCAAAGGAGAACGCACAAAATAAATGGGACACACGATAAAAAAAGAACCGGAACGCGCAATACTGTGCGCGGTATCATTGCCGGGTAAAACAGAACATACAGAATACGCAATTGAAGAATTGGGGCGTCTTGCCGAAACGGCGGGGGCGGTGATAGTAGATACAATGATCCAGGCTCGCAGAGCAATACACCCCCTGCATTATCTTGGTGCCGGTAAACTGAGCACATTAAAAATGCTGGCAGAGGAGCAAGATGCCGATCTTGTTATTTTTGACGATGAGTTGTCACCCTCACAACAAAAGCTCATTGAACAAGAATTAGAGGGCACTAAGATCATTGATCGATCTGCCTTGATCCTTGATATATTCACCATGCACGCCCGCTCGCGGGAAGCGAAGACACAAGTTATGCTGGCTGAAGCTGAATATCTATTACCGAGATTAACAAAACAATGGACCCACCTTGAGCGACAAGCAGGCGGTATTGGCATGCGTGGTGGTCCCGGTGAGACACAGATTGAGATCGATCGGCGTTTATTAAGAGATCGCATTATTAAGTTGAAAATAGATCTGAAGAAGATCTCTGTACAACTGGACACGAAACGAAAATCACGTTCCAAGCGATTTAACGTTGCACTTGTAGGATATACAAATGCCGGTAAATCTACTTTGATGAATCATTTTGCGGGCCCCAATGTTGAGGTGGAAGATCAACTTTTTAAAACCTTGGATACCACGGTTCGCCGAGTACAATTGGACAAAGCACATACAATTTATCTCAGCGATACGGTTGGCTTTATTCAAAAGTTACCGCACCAGTTAGTTGCTTCATTTCGCTCTACATTAAAAGAAGTTGAAACAGCCGACCTTCTTTTGAAAGTTATAGATATTTCCGATCCTAATTTTCGGGAACACATGCTAACCATTGACGAAGCTCTTAAAGAATTTGATATTCCTGAAAAAAGATTTATCACGGTTTTTAATAAAACGGATATTCTTGAAAGTGCCGAACATATCAAATTTGTCAAGCGCACTTACCCGGAATCTTTTTGTATTTCTGCAGAAAGAGGTATTGGGCTTGAAAAACTGGTTGAAGCAATTCGCGATCGTATTGATGAAAGTTCCTATGTACATCATTTCTATGTTGATCCACGAGAAGGTAAGTTGATCGCAGATTTGCATAAATTTGGCGAAATACTGGAAAGCCGTTTTGTTGAAGATAAGATACTGTTTACGGTCTTTCTTGATGGGCCGGTATATGAAAGTTTAAAGAAAAAATATCAGCTTTAATATTTAGCTGTATTGTATGGAGAGGTAAAACCAATGGATTTTTTAGTAATTTTTGGATATGCGGCATCTGCCGTAGTTGCCATATCACTTACAATGAAAAATATTCACAAACTTCGTTGGTGGAATTTGATAGGTGCAGCGGCTTTTTCAACATACGGGGGATTGATCGGTGCCTGGCCCGTATTTGCGGTAAACGGTTTTATCGCTATTATTGATATCTATTATTTGATCGCCATGAGTCGCCATAAAGAATATTTTGATCTTCTTGAAATTGATATAAAAAATTCAATTTTCACACAGCGTTTTCTCAATTTTTTTAAAGAAGATATAGGTAAATATTTCCCATTATTTACCTATGACCCAAATACAGAATACAAAGCATATTTTTGTCTGCGTGATTGCCGTCCTGTTGGCTTGGTTCTTTTTTCAACTATTTCGGAAAAGGAGCTTTTGGTTGAGCTGGATTATACAATACCGCAATATCGGGACATGAAGACAGGACGATATTTTTATCATGAAGGTTTAAAACGAGTTGGCATTTTAAGCAATAAGCAATTAGTGATTAAAGACCCGAATGAAACACACAGAAAATATTTAAATGCCGTAGGTTTTAAACGAACCGGAGATGAAGGACCTGCAATTTATACTTATATGCGAAAAGTCTAAAACACCAAGTTTTTCTAAGATTTAATGCTCTCGTTGTTTGAACAATTGCACCGAATTAATAATTGAAACTGCAAGTATAAGAGCGAACATTCCAAGAAAGAACCAATCGCCTGATTGGGCGAAATCTCCCGCTGAATTAATAACAGTATATCCAAGCATTCCCTGTCCATAAAGAAGCAAGGTTTCTCTGATGACCCGTTTTTTGCAAATAAGAGATGCAAATATTAGTAACATTGCTGTAATAATTTCAATAGAAATATGAAAACCGATACTTACGGGGGTTGTTTCAAATTTCGGAACATTTCCGGTAACAATAAAGAAAACCCATTGCATGATCATTAACATGCCAATAACAGCTGAACTGTATTTTACAAATTTCATGCTTGTTCCAATAATTTACAGTTAGCGGTTATTTTTATATTTTTCAATGATCTCCAGATATTTTGGGATGACAACACCATCTACAATACTTTCCCAAGAACGGAATATGCTTGTTTGGGCGTTCTCTCCTGCCTTCTTCAGCGCTTCGCGGTCAGAGATGATCCTTAAGATCAATTCAGCAATGCTTTCTGCAGAATTTTCGCAGAGATAACCATTTTCCCCATGAATAACACCTTCGGCAGCGTTGCTTCCTTTTACAATAATTGAAGGTGTTCCAACGGCTGCGGCTTCCCGGGTGACAACCGGAGCATTATCATAAATTGACGGGAAAATAAAAAGGTCGGCTCGGGCAAAAATACTTTTTAGCACATCTCTATCAAGAATTTTGCCCAAAAATTTTACATTGTTTTTTAATCCATATCGTGCTACCCGAGTTTCGAATTCTTCTCGGGATTTTCCCTCGCCCACAAAGATCATCGTGAAATTACAGCCGGCTTTCTTTAATAAATTCAAAGAATCAATGATCATGGAGATATTTTTTTGTTTGATCATTTGGCCAACAAAAAGAAAAACCAGCCCATCATGGGGAAGACCATATTTATTATTCGTATTTTGAACCAAAGCATCAAGGTTCGCGGGCATGGTAAAATCCGCACCATTCGGGACAACATCAACCTGTCCTTTATAACCATAGGAAAGCAGTGTTTCGCGTGTACTTTCATTTACCGCCCAGACCGCATCGGCGTAATTGAAAAAATCCACCACCAAATGCGTCATCAACCAGGAAATAACATCCGAGCGAGTCGCTTCTTTAAAATCATCATAAAATTTGGAATGAAAAGTTGCTACAAGAGGAACTTTTTTTTGCCGCGCATATTGTAAAGCAATATTACCCGAACTGAAAGGACTCTGTGCGTGGATGATATCAACATGCAGGGATCTAAGCTTTTTCCAAAGTTTTGGATTGTGTTGACCTATGCCGAGACGATAAGGTTTGCGCAGTACAAGCGGTAGTGACGGATAGCGCAACACAGGAAATATCTCGTCATCCACATAAGCCGGATATTCGGGCGTAACCACATAAGACCGTCCATATTTCTTTTTTATCCAATACGCATAATTTCGTGTTACATTTGCCAC
>JAUVKP010000020.1 GCA_030596185.1 Fidelibacterota bacterium
TTACAATGAATGGCGAATTGTTTTTTGGACAGGATCTCGATATTACCGGGATTTGTATCTGGGTGCAATTCGAATGAGGCTTTGCTCACCTTGATACGTTGACCATCTAAATGGAAAAACGAACCCGGCCAGAGGGAAAATGCACGAATGGATCTGGAGAGTTCTTCGCAAGTTAAATTAAAATTAAGTTTTCCGGTATCGGGATGGACCTTGGGAGCCGGTGTGGCAATGCTATCATCCTGTTGAATATAGTCCACTTTATCATTTTCCAGCATATCCAGAGCTTTCAGCAGTGCATCAGCGGAAAGTTGCTGTAAAACATTGTATAAATTGCCGGTCGTATCATCTTCCAGAATAGGGATCCGTTCCTGAAGGATGATCCTTCCCGTATCGACTTTTTTATCGATCTGAAAGACCGTGACACCGGTCTCTTTTTCACCATGATACACCGCCCAATGAATAGGCGCAGCACCACGATATTTAGGTAAAAGAGATGCGTGAGCATTAACGGCGCCAAATTTTGGCAGCCCATAAACTTCCGGCGGTAAAATACGGAAAGCAACAACAACAAGAATATCGGGATTAAAAGCATGTAGCGTTTTAATAAATACCGGATCTTTTAACTTCTCCGGTTGAAAAACAGGCAGATCCAATTCCAAGGCCCGTTTTTTTACTTCAGACATTGCCATGCTTTGTCCGCGACCCTTTGGTTTATCGGGTGCGGTCACAACAGCCAACACATCGTGATGTGAGCCCACCAAAGCATTAAGTGCCGGAACGGCGAATTCGGGGGTGCCCATGAAGATGATTTTCAATGCAGGGATCCTTTTCTCTTAGCATTAACAAGATTAAAGATAAAAGTAAAAAGAATAAAGTGAAGATACAAGAAACAAGAATCAATATATAGCTTACCTGAATTCTATTTTCGGTCCGCTTATTCAACCCCTTCAGGGTTGTAAAATAATGAAGTAATGCTCATATACTGTTATTGAACCCTTTCAGGGTTCTATTACCAGCAAAGTTCTATTAACAACAAGATCCAATTAACATCAGGGTTTTATTAGTAGCAAAGTTCTATTAACAACAAGATCTAATTATCGTCAGGGTTTTATTAGTAGCAAAGTTCTATTAACAACAGGATCCAATTAATATCAGGGTTTTATTAGTAACGGAGTTTTATTAGCAACGGGGTTCAATTACCACAAATTAAAAAGCATTAATATATAAAAAAGAATCCCGTAACAGGATCTAATTAACATCAGGGTTTTATTAGTAGCAGGGTTTTATTAGCAACGGGGTTCAATTACCACAAAATAAAGGATTAGCTATTTTTCGACTATCCCCGATGCAAGCATACGAGGTATTTCGCCGAAAAATTAACACTTTGTGTTACCACAAATCCAAAATACAAAATCAATTCGTAAACCCCGAGGCAAGTCTCGAGGAATTCTTTTGATTAAAAAGCATTAATATATAAAAAAGAATCCCGGAGGGATTCAATAACAGTATATGAGCAAACTACACAAAAAATAACAACCCCGGAGGGGTTGAATAATATTATTTCTTAGTGTATTTTTCCGCCAGCGCTCTCAATTTTTTCTTATTTAACGTGCGTTTGAGAGGAGAGATGCGGTCGACGAAAAAGATGCCGTTCAGGTGATCAATTTCATGTTGAAAAACACGCGCGGCAAGATCGGTAAGGATCTCTTCATGTTTCTGACCACGATCATCAAGATATTTTACTTTGATCGTTAGAGGTCGGGTAACATATTCCCGTATACCCGGGACAGAAAGACAACCTTCTTCGTAGTCCCATAATTCTTCGGACATTTCAACGATCTCAGGATTGATAAAGATCGAATCACCACGACCATCTTCAAAGGCATTCATCCCAATAGTGAAAAAACGCATTTTCAATCCAACTTGATTAGCGGAAAGCCCAATACCATCATCATCATACATAGTCTCTATCATATCAACCACATAAGGTAAAACTTCTTCAAATGAATTTAATTCAGGAATTTTTCCTCTTAAAATAGGATCGCCGTATATACGAATGGAAAATATCATTTCATTACCTAAAAGAGAAGCCCGCCCATAAAGAACGGGCTTAAATTTGTCTTATTTCTTAACTTCTTCTTTTGTCTCGGTCTCTTTAGTTATCTTGGAAGCAATGGCGTTCTTACGAACTTCCATTTCTGTTTCTTTTCCAAGTTTCAAGACAATGGAATCAGCCTTTACTTTGACAATTGTACCGATAACTCCACCAATAGTGACAACTTTGTCTTTCACTGACAACTCTTCGAGCATTTTTTTGGTTTCTTTTTGACGTTTGCGTTGAGGCATAATCATCAAAAACCATAGAACTACAATGATTAAAATGAAAGGTAGGAAGCTCATGATCCCACGGCTGCCAGTTGCACCTTCAGCAACACCATTTGCTACTTGTAACATAATAGATAACATATTTTCTCCTAGATTTTGAAATAACGTAGTACTTTAATTAAATATTTGGGAAATATCAAGGATATTAACGACCATTAATCATTATGTGTACCCCATTGCATAGGGTTATTTTTAATATATTGCCGTTTAATATTTAATTCATCATTTTCAATTCGTAATACACGATCATGAAAACGTGAATGCCAATCAAATGGGATGTCATTTTTCCTGGCATATTTTGTTACACCAATTTTAAAACCGCGCACAATTGCTCCTAAATTCTTTGATTGAGGTCCAAATTTTCCAATTTGTTTTGGTGTAATATTCCGGTTTTGTAGAGACGCGATTAATCGCGTCTCTACCCTAAACATATTCTTGCAAATACATATGAAATTATCCCGAATACTAACAACAATATCTAAGCAATATTTTTAATGTGAAAAAAAGTATATTTTTCTTGTATTCTAGATGTATATTAACTATAATCCTTCGAGAAACGGGGAATTAGTTCCACAAAAGGGGAATAAAATGCAGTCAGAAGAGATCTACAAAAAATACCCAAAGAATGAAGCACCGAACATGATTCCAATGCTTCAGGACATTCAGGGTATTCACGGCTATTTGCCGGAAGATGATATTATCCGGGTCGCTCGACATTTAGGCGTTCCCACCAGTCGCGTGTACGGTGTTGCAACTTTCTATAATCAGTTCCGCCTCACCCCCCTTGGCAAGCATGTTATTCGTGTATGTCGCGGTACCGCTTGTCACGTTAAAGGTTCATTGGACATTCTCCAAATTCTTGAAACCGAGTTGGGTATCTCAGCAGGAGAAACAACAAAAGATATGCAATTTACAATTGAAACTGTCGCCTGTATCGGCGCTTGCTCTATCGCTCCGGTCATTGTGATCGATGACAAATATTACGGCGGACTGACCAGTAAGTCAGTTTACAAACTGATCAAAGAATACACAAAAAAAGACTAGGCGGGTGATAATGAATACATTTAAAGAAATTTTATCCAAGAAAGTCCCTGCCGAAAAATTTATTGAAGTGATCGGTGGCAAATATGACGCAAGCAAAGCCGGTATTACTCCGGAAAGCATTGTTGAATTGAAATCTACCATCTCTATGGAAAAAGCGGAAAAGCCCGTTATTCTTGTTGGCATGGGTACCTGCGGGCTTGCAAACGGCGCACAGGATGTTTATGATATGTTCGTTCAGGAACTGAAAAAATATGAGATCGATGCAGTTTTATCAAAGGTCGGATGTGTTGGTTATTGTGCTGAAGAAATCATCGTTGACGTTAAGGTTCCCGGATTTCCCCGCATCTCTTACAAGCGCGTTACTCCCGAAAATGTAGATACGATCATTGAACGCACTATCATTAATAAAGAACCCGTTATCCAAAAAGCACTCGGCAAATACGCCGATGCAGATCCTTCTATCTGGCCGGAAATTCCCTTATTGAAAGATATCCCTTTCTTTAAGTTACAAAAAAAAGTCGTTCTTGAAAATTGTGGTGTGATCGATCCTGAAAATATAGATCAGTATCTGGCACGCGGCGGATATCAGGCACTATCAGCAGTCCTGAGCGATAAATCTCCCCTGGATGTTATCGAAGATACAAAAAAAGCCGGTTTGCGCGGCCGGGGTGGCGGTGGTTTTTTATCCGGCAAAAAATGGGAATTTGCCTACAATGTGGCAAGTGACCAAAAATACCTTATTTGTAATGCCGACGAAGGCGACCCCGGTGCATTCATGGACCGAGCCGTTCTCGAAGGCGATCCTCACCGTGTTGTTGAAGGAATGGCCATTGCGGCTTACGCCATCGGCGCAAGCAAAGGTTATATTTACTGTCGTGCAGAATATCCGCTAGCGATCTCCCGACTAGAGAAAACCATTGCCGATGCGATGGAATACGGCTTACTGGGCAAAAACATCCTAAACAGCGGTTTTACATTTGAATTAAAAATCAAAAAGGGTGCCGGTGCCTTTGTCTGCGGTGAAGAAACAGCTCTTATCAACAGTATTGAAGGCCGTCGTGGTACGCCAAGACCTCGTCCTCCCTTTCCTGCTGTCTCCGGACTCTTCGGCAAACCTACGATCATTAACAATGTCGAAACGCTAGCCAATGTCCCGGTCATCTTTAGCAAAGGTGTAGACTGGTACTCTTCTATCGGAACCGATGCCTCAAAAGGTACCAAGATATTTGCACTCTCAGGAAAAGTTGTGAATACCGGTTTGGTTGAAGTTCCCATGGGAACAACCATTCGCGAGGTGATCTTTGGTTGTGGCGGCGGCGTTGCTGATGGAAAAAACTTTAAAGCTGTTCAGATCGGCGGTCCTTCGGGCGGTGCCTTACCTGAACAATTTCTTGATACAGAGATCGATTACGAAAATCTTAAAGAGATCGGTGCCATGATGGGTTCCGGTGGTCTCGTAGTCATGGATGAATCCACTTGTATGGTGGATCTTGCAAAATACTTCATGCAATTTATCACATCCGAATCTTGTGGAAAATGTATCCCTTGCCGTGAAGGTACGAAACGACTTCTTGAGATCCTCGAAAGGATCACAAAAAGCTACCGCGAAGAAGAAACCGAGATCGATTCTCTCATGCGCTTCCAAGGCATGCTCTATCTGGAACGTTTGGCAGACGTGATTAAAGATACTTCCTTGTGCGGTCTTGGACAAACGGCTGCAAATCCGGTTATCAGTACTTTACGTTACTTCCGCGATGAATATGAAGCTCATCTCTACGACCGTACATGTCCTTCTAAAGCTTGTCGTCAAATGTTAACTTACACTGTAGATAAAGAAAAGTGTATCGGTTGCACACTTTGCGCCACTCGCTGCCCTGTTAGTTGTATCAGCGGTGAACGCAAAGGAGTCCATTTCATTGATCAAGATGCTTGTACGCATTGCGGCCAATGTGAGTTAAACTGTCGTTTTGACGCGATCATAGCGGAATAACAAAGGAAAAAGAATAAAATGAATATAAAAATAAATAATAACGCATATTGGGCAAACCCGGGTGAAACTATTCTTCAAGTAGCACAGCGTGAAGGTATTAAGATCCCAACCTTATGTTATATTGCCGACCTCACCCCTAGCGGTGCTTGCCGTATTTGTATAGTAGAGCTCAGCAACGGACAATTGGTTCCATCTTGTGCCTACCCCGTAGCAGACGGTATGGAAGTGCTAACCAATTCTAAGAAAGTTCGCCGTTCACGCAAATCTATTATTGAATTGTTGATCGCTAACCATCCGCAGGATTGCCTGGTCTGTGTTCGCAACGGTTGCTGCGATCTTCAGGACCTCGCAGCCGAATATGGTGTACGTTCTTACCGTTATGTTGGTGAAAAACGAAGTGGAAAACTTGACCTCGCAAGTCCCGCCGTTGAGCGCGACCCTGAAAAATGTATTCTATGCGGACGTTGTGTTCGCATGTGTCACGAAGTCCAGAACGTGGGCGCTATTGATTTTGTCGATCGTGGATTTTACTCAAACGTCGCTCCGGCAATGAACCGTTCTTTGAATACAACCGCTTGTGTTTACTGCGGACAATGTATTGTCGCTTGCCCGGTTGGCGCACTTCGTGAAAAATCTTATCTAAAACAAGCGTGGGAAGCGATCAATGATCCTGATGTACATGTCATAGCCCAGGTTGCTCCGGCGGTTCGCGTAGCGATTGGTGAAGAATTCGGCATGGCTCCGGGCACCATCTCAACCGGCAAGATACCTGCTGCTTTACGCCGCATTGGAGTTAATGAAATTTTCGATACAAACTTTGCAGCCGATCTAACCATTATGGAAGAAGCCAATGAGCTGATCGATCGTATTAAAAATGGTGGTAAACTTCCGATGTTTACTTCTTGTTCTCCCGGCTGGATTAAATACGTTGAACATTTCTATCCTGAACTTTTTGATAATATCTCAACGTGTAAATCCCCTCAGGGCATGCAGGGTGCAATGATCAAATCTTATTATGCACAGAAAAGAGGAATTGACCCCGCTAAGATCTTTGTTCTTTCTATTATGCCTTGTACTGCCAAGAAATTTGAAGCCGGCCGTCCTGAACTGTCAGTTACACACACGGCTCCTGATGTAGACGTTGTTATTTCCACCCGCGAGTTCGCACGTATGATGCGTCTTGCCGGTATTGACTTCACACGCATGCCGGATGAAGGCTTTGATGATCCCTTGGGTGAAGCTACCGGTGCCGGCGCTCTTTTTGGTGCATCGGGTGGGGTAATGGAAGCTGCATTGCGTACCGCACACTTCATGATCACCGGTAAAGATATGGACCGTATTGATTTCACATCCATTCGTGGACTTGAAGGTGTTAAGGAATCCAGTATCAAAATCGGTAATGCGACCTTAAAAGTCGCTGCGGTCAGTGGCTTGCACAATATAGATAAATTCCTCGAAGATGTTAAAAACGGCAAGTCCAAATTTCACTTCATTGAGGTCATGGCATGTCCCGGTGGATGTATTAACGGTGGTGGCCAGCCTTTGCCAAGCTCTCCCGAAAAGATCAAAAAACGCATGGAAGCTATTTATGAAGTTGATCGTTCATTACCGAAACGTTGTTCACATTACAATGATTCGATCAATGCACTCTACGATACTTTCCTCGGCAAGCCTGGTGGAAAGAAATCGCATGAATTACTTCATACACATTTTTTCAAACGTGAATCCATATAATCCCAAAAGGATGATACAATGAATAAAAAAATCTTACTTGTAGACGATGATCCCGATTTGATCGATATGTATCAACCCTATCTCCAGCAGAACGGGTATGATGTAAAAGCAGCTTATAATACCAGCGAAGCAAAAGAGATATTCCCTGACTTCGATCCCGATATAGTGTTATGTGATCTTGTCATGGAACACTTTGACAGTGGTTTTGTGCTCTGTCATTGGATGGCTCGTCAACCGGAACGTGATAAACGTTGGGTTGTGATCTTCACTTCTACGGGACACGAAACCGGCTACCGTTTTTCTACTCAGACAAAAGAAGAAAAAAGTTGGATCAATGCGGATGATTATCTGGATAAACCCATTGCTCCACGGGACCTGCTTCAATATGTAGAAGAAAAGGTATTACCGGTTCTCGCTGATAAAAAATAATCTTCTTTTCTGTTAACCTTGAAATTTCCCCTCTACCAAATCGTGAGGGGATTTTTCATTTAAAGAAAATCGCTCATTGACATGATTTAAGGTTGGAATGAATATCTTTTAGATAGGATGAACATGATTATGGATGATGGATGATGGATGATAGATGATAGATGATGGATGATGGATGATGGATAATACTTCTTTATGCATACCCAGAATTGAGATACAATAAGATAGACGCGAAGCATCGCGTCTCTACTCCCTACTCTTACACTCCGAATTCCGAACACCCGAACTTTAAATCTAGACCTAAACTTTAAATTGTAACATTTGAAATTAATTGGACTTTAAAATAGTAATTCGTACATTTCATGTTCGCTATTAATAAGGAGTAAAATGAAATTTAAACCGCAGATATATCGTATACCAGATGAAGCGATGAAGCCATTTATCGACCCTGATGAGATCCATGAATTTCTTGATCGTCCCAAACCGACTTCAGAACATGTACGGCATATTATCGACAAATCCCTAAGCAAAGAACGCCTGTCTCTTGAAGAAACTGCGGATCTACTAAATGCCGATGATCCGGAACTGATCGAAGCCATTAAATCCGGCGCTCGTACATTAAAAGAACGTATCTACGGTAATCGTATCGTTCTCTTTGCTCCTTTATATATCGGCAATAAATGTGTTAACAATTGCAAATATTGCGGCTTCCGCGTTTCAAATACAGATCAAGTTCGTACAACACTTTCTGAAGAACAAATGATCCGGGAAGTTGAAGCGCTCGAAGAGAACGGACAAAAACGATTGATCCTGGTTTATGGCGAGCATCCCGAATATAATGCTGAATTTATGGCTCAAACGGTTAAAACGATTTATGGTGTTAAAAAAGGCAAAGGCGAAATTCGCCGAGTCAATATCAATGCAGCCCCATTAGATGTTGAGGGATTTAAAACAGTTAAAGAATCCGGGATCGGCACCTATCAGGTCTTTCAAGAAACCTACCATCCCGAAACATATAAAAATTATCATCCTTCTGGTCCAAAAAGTGATTTTATCTGGCGCCTGACATCCCTTGATCGAGCTATGGAGGGTGGTATTGATGATCTTGGTTTTGGGGCACTGTTCGGTCTTTTTGATTGGATATATGAAGTTCTAGCATTACTTAGACATACCAATCATTTTGAAGCTGTATACAATATTGGGCCACATACAATTTCATTCCCGCGTATTAAAGCAGCAGCCGGAACGGATGTGGATCCCCAATATGAGGTTTCAGACGAAGATTTTGTCCGCCTTATTGCGATTTTACGCTTAGCTGTTCCTTATACCGGCATGATCTTGACGGCACGCGAACCTGTCGCCATTCGCCGGGAAGCACTAACATTCGGAGTATCCCAGATAGATGGAGGCACAAAACTTGAAATAGGAGCCTATGCTGAAAAGGATCAGGATTCTCAAAACCTGAATCGCGAACAATTCGAGATCAATGATTCTCGTTCCTTAAATGAGATCATTGATGAACTTCTGGATCAGGGTTATTTGCCGTCATTTTG
>JAUVKP010000007.1 GCA_030596185.1 Fidelibacterota bacterium
GCGATCTTCATACCATTTTATAGTTTTTTCATCAACGGGAAAAAGACCAACTAATGTGCCCCATTCCGTTGTCATGTTTGCAATTGTAAGTCTCTGTTCAATGCTGATATATTTTAATGCTTCTCCCTCGAATTCGAGAGCGTAATTTAAGACCTCATCGTTCGTAAAAAGTCCGCAAAGAGCGAGTGCAATATCTTTACCGCTAACACCAGGGGAAGGTTTTCCAACTAGAATTACTTTGGCAATAGGTGGGATTTGCCACCATGTTTCACCTGTTACCCATAGACCCGCAGCATCTGTACGAACGATAGGTGTGCCCAAACATCCAAGTCCACCATACATATTGGAATGACTGTCAGATGCTACTGCAAGTGTATTAGGAAATGCATAACCTTCATCACACATGATCTGATGTCCAATACCGGTTTTTGCAGGATAAAAGTCAATTCCGTATTTATCTGCAAAGGCCTCTATTTTCGCATATTTGGCAAGATTATTTTCATCGGTACTTTGGACATTATGATCTAAAGCAAATACAGGTTGACGTGGCTTCTTCACAGTCATTTTTCCAATTTCATTGAACTTGGGAATAACTGCGCCCGTATTGTCATGCGTAAGCACATGTTTAGGCCGGATCATTACATAATCTCCGCTGTGTACAGTTCCTTCGTGCTTAACGACAAATCGTTGCACAATTTTTTCTATCAAGGTTTGTTGCATGCTTAGTCTCCGTGTTTGACTTAAATGAAAATAGTAAAAACCGAGAATAAATACCATATAAAAAGTAAAGCCCTGAAAATTCAGGGCTTTAAGTGAGTGCGGAAGGATTCGAACCTTCGACCAATGGCTTAAAAGGCCGCTGCTCTACCGACTGAGCTACGCACCCATGAAAAAAGCTCAAAAGTATAAGTAAAAAACACTGTGAAAGCAAATAAAATGTTGAAAAAAAATGGAAAAAAGGCTATAAAATATTTTGTATAAGCACATTGCAGACAAGTACCCATAATTCCAAATACATTGTCCTTTAAAGCATTTTTATGTATCTTTTTAGATGGAAATTCAAGAGACTCCAAAAGTAAAGTATATTTTCGGGTTGATCTACTCAGATGATAGTAATATTACAGCTTGTATTAATCATCTTGAAAAGGTATTTGGTCCTTCGGATTTCATAAGTAAAGAATATTCTTTTGATATTACCGATTACTATGAAAATGAAATGGGAAGTGGGCTAAAACGGAAATTTATTTCATTTATCAACTTGATTGAAGCTCAAAAACTATCAGAAATCAAACGCTTATCTAATATTATTGAAGAATATTACTTAAAAGAAAATGGACGAAGTATAAATTTAGATCCGGGTTACATGGATCTGGATAAATTTATTTTGGCATCTGCAAAGTATGGACGACAAAAAATCTATTTAGATAAGGGGATATATGCAGATCCAACATTGTACTTTTTTAAAAAAGAATTTCATGCCTATGCTTGGAGCTTTCCCGATTTCAGCAGTGGAATGTACAATGAATATTTTTTAAAAGTACGAGTTCAATATAAACATCAGATCAAAAAAACATGATTGTTTTATATATATTTTTAGGGTTGATAGCATTTTTACTGCTCTATGCAACTACAGTAATATTTATTCCTTTTAAAATGTTCATCAAAGGGACGTATTGGGATAAAAACCCAATCGGACAAATGGACACCTATTGGATAAAATATTTTCTAGGAGCGAGATTAAGGATCAAAGATCTAGAGCATATTCATATCCTTATATGGTTTCTAGGAATTCCAATACCTATCCGTTTACCTTTATCCAAAGATAAAGTGAGTAAGAAAAAAAAATCCGATACTGAAGAAAAGGAATCAGTAGAAAACGAAACGGAAAAAATAGATAAACCAAAGGAAAAAGAAACCAAGAAAAAAAATAGTCTAAAAGAAAATATTCTGGGTGTTATTGATGCCAAAGATCAAATTAGCGATCTTTGGAATAAATATAAAGGGTATATTAAGAAAATCTTTGTGAGCTATGTCACATTTTCATTCGGATATCTAGATGCTGAATTAGGATTAAAAGATCCTGCTCAGACCGGTAAAGTGGCAGGAATCCTTTATTCTACCTTGTCTATTAAACCTTTGAAAGATGTGAATATTTCCTGGGATTATCAAAAACCAAGTTTCAATATTTCTGCAGGCGCAAAAATAACTATGAAATTATATGGTATTCTTTGTACATTATTTCAGCTATATTGGACGTATAAAAAGGATTTAAAAAATGAAAATTAATGATACTCTGGCTGTACTGCTTGATAAAGTTAAAGCTTTAGCAAAAACAGAAACGGTCGTTGGTGACCCAATTGTTGTTCAAGATACAACTTTGATCCCGATCTCAAAGATAAGTATTGGATTCGCGACAGGTGGCGGAGAACATGATGTAAATGACAAAAAAAGTGGTGCTGATGGTGCCGGAGGGGGTATTTCAGTTACACCCATAGCTGTTGTTGTTGTTAAAGAAGGTAAAGACTCCAAGCTTCTTTGGTTAGGAAAAGAAGATAATTCACTAAACAAGTTGCTCGACTTGGTACCTAATATTCTAGACCGTCTTGCTCCGGAAGAGAAATAAGGAACGATATATATGCATCATATTCTTGAAGAAATTCCATTATTTGATGGTGTAGAATCAAATGTTTTAGAAACGATATTCAAGCACGTAAGCATTGAAAAATACAAACGCAATCAGGTGATCATTTGCGAAGGGGGTATGAACGAACATTTTTACATCGTCAAAAAGGGTGAAGTAAAAGTTTATCGTACAAATAAATATGGTCAGCATATTATTCTTGCTCTTTTACAGGAAGGTGAATTTTTCGGCGAATTATCTATTCTTGATGAGGATATCGCTTCCGCAAATGTTGCTACTATGCAACCCACTGAATTGATATGTATTCATGATCGCCAATTTTTAAAAATGATGAAAACAATTCCCAGCATTGCAAATCACTTATTCTATTATATGACACAAAGGATTCGTTATTGTGATGAAAGTATCGAAAATCTTAATCGTCCTAATTCCTATGATCGGGTTGGATCAGTTCTGATAAGTCTTGCCGAGAAGAAAGGATATCGCAAAAATAGCTCGGTTATCATTAATAAAATTCCATTTCAACACAATATTGCTTCACTTGCAGGTACTTCTCGTGAAACAGTATCAAGGGCTTTTACTCAATTTGAAGAAAGTGCCTACATTACTAAGACAGGACGACATCTGGTAATTAATGATTATCCGAGATTTTACGAGGAATTCACACAATGATCCTTTTGCCCTATGCTCGTCGGGGCTTTCATTATAATAATTATAAATATTATCTTGAAGATCGCTTTGGCGAACGGGTTCAACGAGTATCAATAGAGGGTGGATTTACTTGTCCAAATAGAGATGGAACGAAAGGTAGTGGAGGATGTATTTACTGTAACTCACAATCCTTTTCACCGCCTTATTCTGATAGTCGGATCTCTATTCAAAAGCAAATATCTGATGGTACTCGATTTTTAAACGGACGTTACAGAGCTGATAAATTCATAGCATATTTTCAGAATAATACCAATACCTATGCCCCAATAAAAAAACTCGAAAATATGTATAAGGAGGCATTGGAGCATCCCAAGGTGGTTGGTTTGTCGGTTTCAACTAGGCCCGATTGTATTAATGATGATATCCTTTCATTATTAAAAGATATTTCATTGGATTATGATGTAAATCTTGAACTGGGACTTGAATCATTAAAAGATGAATCTTTAACCTGGATGAATCGTTGTCACAATGTTGAAACCAGTCTGAAAGCATTGGAGATGGTCTCAAAATATGATCTTGATGTTACCGCTCACATGATACTTGGTTTACCCACCGAAAGCAAAGAAGAAATGTTTGAGATGGCGAAAGAATTAAATGAGTTGCCTCTGAAATTTCTAAAACTTCATCATCTTCAGGTGATAAAAGATACACGACTTGCTTTATTGTATGAAAAAAAGAACTTCCCCGTGTTCGAATATCTCGAATATTTAGAATTTATTGCTAAATACCTTACTCTTCTCAGACCACAATTAGTATTACAGCGCGTTATTACCAGTTCTCCGGATGAATACCTGATAGCACCAAAATGGCCGCATACAACAACAGCATTTATTATGTCTTTGCAGAAATATATGCGAGATAATAATATGTATCAGGGTGATGAATTCAGTAAATAGTAAATAGTGGAAAAAAGATAGTAGGGGACGGTCCATACTTCGCTAAAGCTACGAATGGCACTGCGCGACCGTCCCTTACATTATTTCATTAATAAACATTTTTCAACGGTCTGATATGTTCCCGATGAATTCCTTACATTAGCCTTGATGAAATACAATCCGGTTGCTTGGTCGGCAGCATTCCAACTCAACTCATACGTTCCTAAATTTTGATCGTCATTAACTAGTGTCTCTATCATTTTGCCATTTATATTATAAACACTGATATTAACCAAGCTGATAATTGAAAGCTGATAATTTACCGACAATCTGGGATTAAACGGATTTGGATATATATCTAACAAGAATGGAGTTATCGGGATTTGTGGGGCAATATTTGTCTCGATCGAGTCTGTAAGTATCGATGTCTCAACAGTACTACCTGCCGGAACGTCAACCAAAGCATAGACTATTCTAGGGCTTGATAGTGAATCTATTTGAAATAAGTCAGCATTGGTCAAAGAATCTATTTTCATACCGTCTTCAAGATGAAATTTCACAAGACAATCTTCAAAATCAATATTTGAATTATTGGTTATTCTAGCCAATGAATGATCAGTATTCACAGTTTTTATTAATGTTTCACCTAAATAGCCGGCTTGAATAGCTCTGTTAAAAGTGATCTCGTTATTTACAATTTTTACGATCCTGTACCATCGGGCACCATCACACGTAGCAGCGGTACTGATATCATACGGAAGTACAGCATCTTCATTATTACCATGAACATGTCCCCAAAAGGCAGCATCTACCCCCAAAGCCGATAAATTTAATTCATGCTTAAAATCATAATGATAAAATAGAACTTTCAAGTCAGCACTTGAATGTTCAGCCAAATCCTCTGATAACCATTGAAATTGAGAGGAAATAAAACTTGTCTCTCCATACAGCTCATATCGCCATTCATCATAATTGTCATATGCTTCCAATCCCATAAAATGAGCATTTCCATAATTAAAAGAATAGTTTTGAGTTGTTGTGGCTGTGCTGCTTGTACTATTTAAATATTTCCATCCAAAATATTTCCACCAAGTGCGTCTCGCAGTACCGTCAGAGGCAGGGGTAGAATCCCAACCACCCAGATCATGATTTCCGCTTACCAGAAAAAGAGGTACATTCAATTCATGAAGTAATTTTTTTCCACGGGAGATCGAGGGAATACCAAGTTCCTCAATTTCACCATCATTGATGAAATCACCGGTATGAAGTACAAAATCAGGATTGATAATATTTATATCATCAATAACTGCACGGAAATCTTCGATTTCAGTTGAATCTTCTTCTAAACCATCATCACCCCAGTAATAATGAGAAGGCAAATGGGTATCGGTTACATGAATAAAAGAAAAGTTATTTTTATATTCCGGGATCACATAGAGGGAGTGCTCAGAGATATCCAGACTATCTATCCCGGTGCAAGTGAGCTTTAGATCGTATAATCCATATAGCATGGATGAAGGTAAGTATGCTTCCAGTGTGCGTAATCCAAAAGGAGAACTTTCACTTGTTTCAATAAAATTTAGATCAGTGATATTATTATTAAATAGAAGAGAAAGAGATAGGACAGATTCGGATACAGGTAAACTGATCTTAACAAAGATCGTATCGCCGGGCATAGACATACTTGGGATGTTAATTAGAGGAGATTGAATGATAGTTAGGGTATCTTGTCCGATTGTAGGCATTATTGTAGCACCAAGTGTAAATGAAATATTCTGATGTGAATCAGTTGAAATACTAAATAATTTCTCTTCGTTTTGACCTGCGGCTGTTACTCTACAGATCCAGTTGCCTGTTTCTAGATGAGAATTTAGAAAACCCAAATCGTTTGTATGGCCTTCAAGTGTAGGCCCGGATTCCATTTCCCTTAAAAAATATATAAGTGCATTATTTACAGGTAACCCCTCTTTGATGACAGAGACGCTTACTTGCCCGGTGGGAAGATTTTTCATATCAAGATATGTATTGTATATTCCTTGTAGGTCTTCTGCAACAGTAAAATATCTTATAATGCTCGCAGAATCTCCGGCAAGTATATCAACTTCATTTATGGTCGCATCACTCCAGTAACTGCCATGGATAGCTTCGAAATTCTCATGGGCCATATAACCGTATAAGGTATTAGGTGTTTTGGATGCCAGCCATGCTGTAGATGAATTTTCGCCTGGAACAAAAGGATTGCTTCCCCATGAAAGGGCATCTCCCATGCCATATGAGTTCAGGGTCGAAATTGATTGATTATAAAATCTGGTAATAACTTTTAACATAGGAGTATTATTATAGAGGATATAGTCAGTCGTAATGTCAATACTGGTATTATCAAAATCGACACCGCTTACACGGACATGAGCTGAATCGTGGGGAGTTCCGCTAGAAATAATTTGAATAGTGTTATAAGTGGCTTGACGTGGGTAATCATTATCCAAATAAAGATACAATAGATCAAAATCATCACTTCCGCCTTCAAGAGTAGCATCAATGCATAATCCTCCGGATTTTCCGGGATATAGAGTATTGGGAATATCGGAAATAATAAAAGAAACGCTATCATTATTGATGAGGTAATCACCAATAATGCCCGTTGCATGACTTCCTGCTAACAACTGTGCTGAAGATGTGATCTTAAGAGCGTTCGCTGACCAAGCAAAACTAATGATAGATAAAGTTAAAATGATGTGTTTTATTATTTTCATGTATTTCCCTTATTGGTGGATGAATATTAGTCAATTGGGCACTTACATGCAAATATAATAAAGAGTTCAATATTATTTCTACAATTAAAAAAGCCCCGAATTCTCGAGGCTTTTTATTATCATCGTTGCCGATATTATTCAGCTAACTTCTTATATGTTTTCCAGCGGGCTTTAGTGTATTTCAAAAAATCCTCACGGAATTTTTCAACATTTTCAGGAAAGGTTCTTTCAAGTGATGAATAACGTTTTTCACCGTTCAGGAAGTCAATAACCTCAAAATTCGGTTCTTTTGAATCTAAGATCAATGGATTCTTGCCTTCATCTTTTAATTTTGGGTTAAAACGGTAGTTTAACCAGTATCCGGTATCAACAGCTTTTTTCTCTTCTTTTTGAGAAAGTCCCATGTCGATACCATGATTAATACACGGTGAGTAAGCGATCACTATTGATGGGCCATCATAAGCCTCTGCTTCTTGAAATGCTTTTACCACTTGATTTTTACTGGCACCCATAGCAACTGATGCTACATAAACATATCCGTATGTCATAAGCATACGACCCAGATCTTTTTTAATTGTTTTCTTACCTGATTCGGCAAATTTAGCTACTGCGCCAAGGGGAGATGCTTTGGAAGCCTGACCGCCGGTATTGGAGTAAACTTCTGTATCAAGAACAAGAATATTGATATTCTTGCCAGATGCCAGAGTATGATCCAACCCACCATAGCCGATATCATAAGCCCAGCCGTCACCACCAAAAGCCCAGACAGATTTTTCAATGAGATAACTTTTTAATTCAATAGATTTTCTGACTATAGGATCATTGGTATTTTCTTTTTCAAGCAAGACCTGAATAGTTTTAGCATTTTCCTTGGCTTCTATATTAACATCAGACCAATTTTCCAGCGACCAGTTAATAGCTGTTTTTAATTCATTGGAGACACCGGAGTCAATCAATTTTTTCAAAGTGGATTTCAATTGTCTACGATTAGAATCAACCGCTAATCGCATTCCAAATCCGTATTCCGCATTGTCTTCAAACAATGAATTTGCCCATGTGGGTCCATGGCCGTCTTTGTTTTTACAATAGGGAATTGTCGGAAATGTAGCGCCGTAAATTGAAGAACAACCAGTAGCGTTTGCCACGACCATTCTATCGCCAAACAATTGTGTAGCCAGCTTAATGTAAGGTGTTTCACCACATCCGGCACAGGCGCCTGAGAATTCAAACAAAGGCTGCATGAACTGAGATCCTTTAACACTGAAGCGTTTTCCTGATCCCATAATATCGGTAGGAAGTTGATGAAAGAAGGCTTCATTAGCATTTTCACCTGCTTGGCGTTCTTCATCAATGGGACGTAACTCAAGAGCCTGAACAGGACATTCATTGACACATACAGAACATCCGACACAATCTTCAACATAAACCTGAATCTTGTATTTTTTATCAGAATCCTTGCCTTTGACATCCAAAACATTAAACGTATCCGGAGCACCTTTCAAATTTTCAGGGTCAATTAATTTAGCACGTATTGCGGCATGCGGACAAACAAAAGCGCACTGATTGCATTGAATACATATATCAGCGTTCCAATGTGGCACAGCCGGTGCAACACCCCGTTTTTCTAACTGTGTGGTTGCAGAAGGAACATATCCGTCAAACGGCATATCCGAAACAGGAATATCATCGCCTTTTTCACGCATAATGCGTTCGATAATATTTTTCGTAAATTCATCTGCATTGTCCGGAACCAGTTTTTTAGGTTCTGTCGCTTTTTCAGGCAGCGAGGATGGAATTATAATTTCTTTCAGTGCTGCCTCTGTTGCATCGACGGCTTTCCAGTTCATCTCAACAACATCTTTTCCTTTTTTCTTGTAGCTTTTTTCAATAGCGTTTTTAATGAGATCAATAGCCTCATCTTTTGGCAGAACACCCGAGATAATAAAAAAGGCAGCCTGCATGACGGTATTGATCCGTCCACCAAGACCCACTTCCTCGGCAATTTTTAAGGCATTGATATTGTATACCTTAATTTTTTTATCAATGATCTCTTTTTGCATATCTTTCGTGAAGTAAGAGAAAACTTCATCAGATTTCCAAATCGAGTTTTGCAGAAAAACGCCGTTCTCTTTAATGCCTTCAAGAATATCATAGCGGCCGACAAAAGCCTGGTTATGATTAGCAATAAAATCTGCGTTAGTAACCAAATATTCCGATTGGATGGGTGACATTCCGAACCGCAGATGTGAACGGGTAATTCCACCGGATTTTTTCGAATCATATTGAAAATATCCCTGCGCGTTCATGTCAGTATTATCACCAATAATTTTAATAGAGTTTTTATTAGCACCAACGGTACCATCGGATCCTAATCCCCAAAATTTAGCGGAAAATGTTCCTTTTGGCAAAGTGTTGATATTTTCTTTGATCTCAAGAGATTTAAAGGATACGTTATCCACAATACCTACAGTGAAATCATGTGAGCATTTTTCCTCAAGATGATCATAAACTGCTTTAACCATCGACGGAGTAAATTCTTTCGATGATAATCCGTAACGGCCGCCAATAATAGTGATATTCTTGTCTTTTAATGCGGCAACAATATCAAGATAGAGAGGTTCACCAAGTGAGCCCGGCTCTTTAGTGCGATCCAGAACCGCAATTTTCTTTACACTTTCCGGAATAGCGGCAATCAAAGCTTCGACAGAGAAAGGACGATATAGACGAACCTTTATAAGTCCAACTTTTTCACCCTTTGCAGTCAAGTAATTGATGGTTTCTTCAATTGTATCACATCCGGTACCCATTGCTATAATAATCTTTTCTGCATCCGGAGCACCAAAATAATCAAATAAGTGATATTGGCGACCAATGACCTTTGCAACTTTATCCATATATTCTTGAATAATACCCGGAGTTGCATCATATAATAAATTGGTTGTTTCACGACCTTGAAAATATACATCCGGATTTTGCGCACCAACTTTAACTCTGGGAGCTTCAGGATTCATAGCGCGAGCGCGAAAGTCTCCGATATATTTTTCGTCTACAAGTGATTTTATTGTATCATAGTCGATAATTTCCACTTTCTGAATTTCATGGGAGTTACGGAAGCCATCAAAGAAATTTAAAAAAGGAATACTGGATTTTAAGGTCGCAAGATGCGAAACAATCGCAAGATCCATGATCTCCTGAATATTAGAAGCTGCGACCAATGCCCATCCGGTATTACGTGCGGACATCACATCTGAATGATCACCAAAAATAGAAAGTGACTGTGTAGCCAGTGAACGGGCAGAAACATGAAAAACGGTTGGCAGCATTTCTCCGGCAATTTTATGCATATTAGGGAGCATTAGCATTAATCCCTGAGATGCGGTAAATGTTGTTGTAAAAGCACCTGCCGAAAGAGCTCCGTGTACTGCACCTGCCGCACCGGCTTCCGATTGCATTTCTATAACATCAACTATTTCCCCAAAGAGGTTTTTTCTTCCATTTGCAGCCCAGACATCTGCATATTCCCCCATAGTAGAAGACGGGGTAATAGGATAAATAGCAGCTACATCGCTAAAAGCATACGCAACATGTGTAGCAGCAGCATTTCCATCGATTGTTTGTTTCTTAAATTTACTCATTTTTACTCCTAATATATTTCAATTCTAATTGTTGCCAACAACCTGCAAGATACAATGAAAAACATGCGAGGTAAAGGGAATTTTTTGGAAAATAATCACATTAAAAAAGCTGTTGAACTGACTCAGTTCAGATCAAACTAACTGAGTCAGTTGATTATTTAAACAACTGACTCAACCATTAGTATTTCAATTGGCTCAGTGCTTAGAAGGAGAGAAAGTTCAATATGTCTTTATTTGAAAGGTAGTTTGAAATACTGTTAATAAAGTTTTTATAATTATCTTGAGTAATGAATAGTTTTTCGCATATGTCTTTGGGTGTTAATATATTATTACTTTTCCCTATCCAGTCGTTGTAATTTGAGTATGCCCAATCTTCTGGATTATCCACTAAATCCTTTCGGACAGGATTTAAGTGGATGTATTTGCATAAATGAAGAAGGTAAGTATTGCTCTCGATAATTCTATGTTGTAGAGGTGATCGAAAGATAGGTCCTTTTCGATTATATTTCTTGTTGTAGTAAATCGCGTATCTGATAAATGAATAATTGAAAAGTTTGAATACTTCTGTTTCACTATTTTGTTTTATGAGGAAATGGTAATGATCAGGCATTATACAGTAGGCAAAAACACTAGCAGGTATTCTTTTGATGTTTCTGCTAATAGATTGAATTAAAAAGTCATAATCTCTATCATCATAACAGAGCTGATAATCATCAATTGCATGATTGTAAATATGGAATATTGCTCCAGACATAAAATCCTCTTTTAAACATCTCATAATTTGTCCCCCAAATTTTCTGTGAAAATATAAGTATTTTTACAGAGTAAATCAGTGAT
>JAUVKP010000075.1 GCA_030596185.1 Fidelibacterota bacterium
TTTTTTTCGTACCCCCGACCCGATTCGAACGGGCGACCTCAGGTTTAGGAAACCTGCGCTCTATCCGTCTGAGCTACAGGGGCAAAGAACAGTCGCAAGTATACCGAAATCATAAATAGTTTACAAATCCTTTTTATCGGATGACAATGAATTTTAAGAATGTTGATTCGCCTTCAGAAAGCAATACGGCCCCTGTGTCTTCATTCAACACATTTTCAGTTACAATGATCCTTGCAATATATACTCCACTTTTGATCAACTGATTCGTTTCTGTTTTCATATCCCAAGATTCATCACCTGTCGGGAAAGAGTGTACAACGGTTTTTATCTTTTCACCGCGCTCTGAATAGATCACAATATCGCATTTTGGAGGTAAGCCATAAAAATTAATTTTATTCTTATCGGCTATTCCTTCTCCGTACTGCAAAGATCTCGCTCTGCGGTTATAAGGATTAGGTACAACACGAATATTATCTAAAACTGAGCCTGCAGGACGTTGTAAAGAAGCTGATTCATTTGTCATTGTGTGAAATTTACTACTTGCTAGTTCTTTACCGGTACTTCCGTCATCATAACTTTCGATATAGTAATAATATGAGAATCCACGGACAGCTAAGCGGTCTTCATACTTATACTCCACCGGCTCACCTGTAGTACCACCATTTTCATAGACCAAATGATATGTTGAATCGGGTTCCTGCAATGCGCGATAGATCCTATATCCTGCGAAATTAGGATGGACTTCTGCATTATCTGTCCACTCCATAACAATACGGTCACCACCGGGAAGAACCGAGAAACGCGAGGGAGGCGGCGGAGGTGTAGGAACCGTATATCCGGCACCGTTATTATAATTGTCAATAGCACGTTGGAATGCCTGGAAAATACTGTCTTTTCCGGTCATCACCCAAGCTCTTTTATAATCATCTAAATCAGTAGTGACATTACCGTAACGCCATGGTCGATCACCACTTGCACCTGAGTATAATGAGTTAGCCGCGAAGTTGTCGCGCTTACACCAGTTCAAGCCAATTTCTTCACGGTGTTCCCAATCTAGAATACCAATAGCTTCTGCAAGAACGATCTTTACCGATTCGCCCGGTGCGATCGAATAAGGTCCAAAACCCATACCCACACTGGCACCACCAGATCCACCGGCTGTCCATTTATCGGCAGGTTCACCGGAAGCGATCACTTCATCTGCATGCGAACTACCGCGACCTTCACCGGCAGGAATATCAACTGCTTGAGCTATATTTGAAGGATTATCTTCCATATGTTGATAACGCAGGGTCATCATGCTGGGGTCAAATTCCTGTGGATCGTATTCAACAGCAGCATTTGAACCTAACCAACGATAAGTGCTTGGTTGAGCTGGATCATCGGAATGGTCTGAAGTTGATTTATCGGCATGGATAACACCGGTTCCTGAAAAATGTGGACTTGCAAGATGACCGTCAATTTTAAAATCAGGAGCACCTAAGTTATCATAGGGTGCGGTAAAACGTTCACTGTGAGTTCCATTCCATGACCATACGGCGCGAAGACCTTCATATCCCACAACATCATGGCCGGGATAAGACCAATCGTTCATTTGGTTCTCTCCCCACTTGGCAGCACGAGTGATCAAACTTAGATCATAATCAGCTGCTTCATAGGCACAGCCATAACGCCATTGCCAATAAAAAACAACGTCATTCAGCGTCATATTATGAGTTGAACCAGCCGCATCATAAATACCTGTGTTTTCAAAAGTATACTCGTAGATGAAATAATTTTGATGATCACTATGACTGAAAGCATAGATATCGCGAGTAACTGTAAGACCAAGTGAAGTATTGATCTTTGAATGAACCATTCTATCTGCAACCAATGATTCATCCACTTCATCCACTTTATCTGTATAGATGTGACGAGAAGAAGGAACACCGTTTACAAGGACCTCTACCTGATCAAACTGTCCGATTAGATCAAACTCCTGATTCATCCAGCTACCAACCTCATCAACGCGACGGGGGCCATCAACAATAACTTTATGATCATATGTTAAAGAATTGAGGGGATCTGTATAGTTCTTACATCCGATCCAAAGACCTTTTGCAGCTTGCACGTCCTGGAAGCCTCTGAATTGCGGATAAGAAAGACCATCAACTTGAGTATCTTTGGGACCTTCAGATTCCAATTCGCTCCCATGATCGAAAAACCAATTTGAAAGTTCCGTGATCTGTAAATACTTCTTTTCGCCGGCGAAACTAAGCGCAACCAGCATTGCAAGAAGTAAAAAACTGATTTTTTTCATATTCATCGTATTGGTCCTTATTATTTATTAAGGTCAAATGACAGGTTAATACCAAAGAATATATCTCTCGGATTCAAGAAATTGAATGAAGAGAAGTTTGGCATATCAATATATGCTTTCGAGTCAAGTACTTCCTGAACGCGTGCATTATCTTCAAGGACGTAGACTCCTTGATCAAAGCGATAATAATCTTCATCTTCCGCGTTGTAATAGATCACACCTGTTTCACCGACGCCCGCTGTAGTAATATCCCAAACATGTTCCATGGGAACATATTCAACCCCGATATTACGGAATTCACCCGGTTTATCTGCCCCGGGGATATTACCGTAATCATCGATCTCATCAATGATCTCTTGAGGATAATGCAGTGAGTAATAATAGCTATCTCTATCAGTAGAGCTGAAAACAGATCCGGTGTAGAGAGTTTTTTTATTGATAACATTATAGATATCTAAAAAGAATGAAAGTGTAAAGCGATCAAAACGGAATTTCTTATTGAATTTCATGTTTGCGTAATAAGAATCTTTCCAACGGATATTGTTGATGATCTTAATACCATTTTCACGCTTGCTTGTAGGGTTCCATGTCATCCAGTTACCTTGTGTCCAACCGCCAATAAGACTGCAATGCCAGCCACCTAGAAGATACATTCCTGCAACTTTAGGACCGAAATCTTCAGGAGTATGAAGATCAAGATAAGCTTTCATGCGGGGAACCGGAAGGGCTTGTCCGTAATTTGGCTCATTTCGCTCATATTCACGTTGAACCATGACATCTTGATAATAACGCTGTAAACCAAACTGCCCCCAGGATTGAACCCGGTATTCAAGATTTATATTTCCCGTAAACCATTTCCCGTAAACTTTGGATAATTCAATTTCAGCACCACGGATATCTTCATAACTGTTTGCGGTCACCATACCATAGTCTGCACCGCCATCCACACTCTGGAAATAGGTACGATCTGATTGATTAACGATATCTTTGTAATATCCGGATATTCTAAGTAGATAATCGTCGAACAATGCTTGGTCAAAACCAATTTCGTATGACGTTGTATTTGCCAGAGGAACTGTCGGATTACCCATAGTGATAACTTTACCCGTTGCATAGCGTTGTACACGATACATGCTTTCAGCGGCAGGTAACTGAACATATTGTCCGTAATTAAAAAATAGTTTAGATTCGTCACTAATAGGATGTGAGATACCGATTCGCGGACTTATATATAATTGCGGTTTGATCTTGACCATCTCAACTTCTGCACTCGGACTACCGAAAAAACCATCATATTCTGTCACATTATACCATTCACCATTTGCGTTAATAAACTGGCCTGTGACACCAATGTTTGCAACTAAACCTTCAAACTCAAGTTTATCCTGAGCATAGAAGATAAAGCGATAAGGTTTCTGTTCATATTCAGTCCAGTATTGTCCGCTCGGCAGGATCATCCATGAACCAAAATTCATTTTCAGATGATCATACTGGAATTCGATACCTGCTTTAAGTTGGTTGTTTTCATTAAGCTGGTTACCATAATCAGCACGCACACGGTAGGTCACAATAGAACTTGAATCACGTCCGGTTCCAAATGCACCACCCATCATCATTCCGTTAATACCTACAAGGGAAAGATCATCGTGCCAACCAAAAGGTGAATCGTCATAATAATAACCGGGAACAACTTCTACCATATTTGCAGTCGTTGTATCACGAAAAGACATAGGACCGGCCTCATAGCGTTTTGTTTGGATCTGGCCAATAATATCCAATGTACTGCTGTTAGTTAAAAGATTCGTGTATTTCAAAGAATAAGTATTATCATATTCACTTGAGATCGAATAATATGCATTCGAGAATACTCGAGTATCAAATACGTTGAGATCGGTAACTGCAGATGCAGGACCATAAATAGAACTCATCATGCCGGCATATCCGCCACGTGAACTTGATGTACCGTTCTTATAATGCATCATGCCAATAAAGGATAATTTTTGGGTTGATGAAAGATTTGAAGTCATTTTCAACATACCGGTACGATCTGTGATACCATCTGTACACATCGGAATAATGTACATGCTTTTATCTTCACGATAGGATGCAAAAAATCTAAGATCACCCAGTTTTTTACTGATGAAAGGAACCGGGCCACCAAAACCCGCATCGATATTGTAGTCCCAATCATTAATAACACCATAACGACGATGTTCATACAAATAAGCGCGTTGAGCACCCGCTGAGGTCAGATCATCATTGGGATTAGTATTAGATAACAAGGACAGAGCTTTACTGTTCCAACCATTAAATGATACGTTTTGTTCTTTTGTATAGGAAGCCCATGGGGACGCATCACAAACACCGTTTCCATTTATATCATCATAGTATTCGCCCATGTCCCATTGACCATTCCTATTAACATCAATATAGGAATCACCGCTGGTTCCATTCCAACATACTTCATCATCCATATAAGGTTTTAGCCAGAATGATTCAGGGTCATAGGGAGAAATATTAAATGACTTACTTGCTCCCGGACTGCCCTTGAGGTTCATAACAAATTCATATTTGTCGGGATCTCCATCGCGCATAACAACATTGACCACACCGGATCGAACATTATTATATTCAGCACCCATACCACCGGTTTGAACGGATAGAGCCTGAACAGCACTTAGGGGAACAACTGATGTCGGTGCATTGGTTCGTGCGTCTCTCTGGATCACACCGTCAACCATAAAGGAAACCTCGTCACTTCCTGAACCACGTATACCGTAGCCGGAAGTAATACCGACCTTCAAAGAAACAACTTCGCCGATGGTGGTTGCAGGCAATGCCTCGATCTCATCTCTAGAGATATTACTCATTGAACCCGTCACATCGACTTCCACAACTTTTTGTTCTGCTTCAACGATTACACCTTCAAGGCCAATAACATCAGCCTGCATTTTATAATCAAGACGTTTGGTAAGATCTATCTTAACAACAACATCTTTTACGGTTACCGTTTCGTAACCGATATAGCGTACGACCACATTGTATGTACCCGGAGATACATTCATAATCACGTAATAACCTTCAGCATTTGTTGCGGCACCCATTGTGGTACCTTCAACAAGTACGTTTGCACCAGCTAATGTTTCACCGGTCTTTTCATCTGTAATTGTACCCATTATTTTACCGGTAACACCAGCAAAAGCAATACCAACTACAAACAATAAACACAAAATCCGTTTCAGATTGCTCATTATTTACCTCATTGTTTAGATGAGTTTATTAACTCTTTCCCTAAAATCCATCCTGCTTATCAAAAGCTTTTTAAAATAGATGAAATGATAAACATATACAATCGATTTTATGTTTTTTTATTCAATAATCAGGATAATATTCGAAAATATGAAGAAAGCTGTGTTAATCAGAGAGGTACAAGCTTTTTAAGTTTTGCTTGCTCGCAAATATTATTCTTAACTATCTTACTGTTAATAAAAAAGAGGCAATCAAATGATCACCTCTTCTCTATTCTTTTTACGTTTTACGTTTAGATATTACTTTAAGAATTTAACCTGTCTTTTACCTTCCTCAATGTCAACTTTTCGCAAGAGCAGTCCACCAATAAGGAAAAGTACAAGAATTGAGAGCACACCATAACGAATGCCCATGTTCTCTAATTGCATACCCCCAATAGTAACATCTGAAGCATTTCGAGCGAGGAGTGCGACAATTGCCATTAAACTGGGTCCAATAACTGCTGCAAATTTTCCAAGCAAGTTGAAAAATCCATAAAATTCAGCAGATTTATTGGCAGGAATGATCCTTGAGTATAGGCTTCGGCTGATCGCCTGAATACCACCTTGAAATAGTCCGACAGCTACGGCCAAAGCATAGAAATGCCAGACCAGATTCATAAATAAACCAATAAGAGTA
>JAUVKP010000277.1 GCA_030596185.1 Fidelibacterota bacterium
CAATTCGTCAATGGTATGATCGTTATAGAAATATCGTTCTGTCCTCTCCTTCCATGTTAAAGGAGTACTTTTATTTTCAATTCCATCTGTAATTTCCTGAATACACTTCGGCATACTTTTCAATAACTTATCTTCCACGCCGAGAAACTTATTGATAGTATGTAAAATTTCACAAATTGATATTCCGCTTACTTTTGCGGCATCATTAAAACTGGCAAAACGTGCGAGCGTATTAAATAATGCCGGATTAAGCATCCGCTTAAATTTTGGAGAAAAGTCAATCAATACATCTTTTAATTCCGGGTGCTTTTCAAATGTCGCTTTAATATTTGACATACCTAAAACTACTGCAATATTCTCTGTGTTATCAGCCTCATCCGCATGAATCGCATTTACGGGACAAACATTCAAGGCTTTTTCACATTGCAATGCTTCATTGTCACTCTCAGGTTGTTTCTTTATATAGGCTTTATTCGTATCATTCATTACAAAATTATTTTCTGCGACCTCTACACAGGCTCTACAACCTATGCACTCTTCCGAAATATTATATCTTTTCATTTCTACCACACTTTTTTTGGGGAAAGTATTTTATTAAATGTTAAATTCAAAGGTTTTTTTGTATCAATGACTTTAAGATCAGAGCTAGGGGCAGAGATCGTGACAGGAATCAAAATCATTCACGATCAACCCGTAACACCCGACAATCTTATAATCATGTTTCATTAAATTCCGATCTTAATTTTGAGAACATCAGGGTATTACGCATGGTATCGCGGTATTCGTCATACATATCTTCGCGCAGGGTTCCTTCGTAAGTATATCCACAAGCTTTGATCACTTTTGTTGATGCCTCGTTCAGGACATCACAGGTGATCTGGATACGATGAAGGTTCAGGCCGGTAAAGCATTCCTTTTCCAGGATATGAACCGCTTCGCGCATGTATCCGTGACCTGTGGCATCTTTGGCCAGCCAATACCCGAATTCACCACAGCGATTTTCCTGAGAGATATTGAAAACCTGAATGTTTCCGATATAGGTATTGCTCTCTCTGATAAATATCCCGTATTCAACTCGCTCACCGGCTTGGGTCTTCGGTTCTTTGGCTTTTAGATAATTTAAACAGCTTTCGACCGATCGATCATTCTTTTCCCAGGGAGAAAAAGGACGAAGATGCTCACGGTTCGCATCCACTGCCTGAAAGATCAATTCAGCCATCTCTTGCGTTGGCCTTGTCTGTCGCAGAACCAATCGTTTTCCTTGCAGTTCCTCTTTGAATTCCATTCTTATCCCTTGATTCTTGGATATTGTTTCTTGTATCTTGTATTTCAGGGGTTTTTCATCGCATGCTTAAACGCAAATATCAATAGCACAAATAAGATCTCATATAAATGAGCGAAACAACTATTTTTTACAATAAATCTTTAGACTTAAATCTCAATAAATTGTTTAAAAACACCAATAAATACGGTTTTATCTTCATCAAATTCAATAGTATAGATACTAAAAAGGGCATAGTCTTTGCGAATCGTTACGGATCTTAAGAGTGGTGTAACGATCATATTTGTAAGTACACTTTCCAGTGAGCTTTCGGATGCTTCAATAGCTTGGTTATTGACCCATTCGAAAAAATCATCTTTTGATGGATTAGTGATGATCATGGAAATGATAATGATGATCAATAATATACCGGGATTTCTTCTTGGGGAATGTCTGCGTTTTTTATTCATTGAAGAATATAGGATTATCTTTCTTCAAATTCAAAGATAAGATCGCGATCAGGCATATAATTTTCTCGTTGCCAAAGGTAGAGACGTCTAAAATCCAGGGAAACTTCATTATCAGGTTCTATCGAGAAATACGTTATTTTTAGATCATTCATAATATTGAGTTTATATTCCACCCTTTCAAGCGGTCTTTTCCATGAGTGAGTGGATAAAAGGATATATCTGGCAAAATTATCATAAAGATGCTGTTTATAAGAGATATATACCGGAGTATCATCATCCACATTCAACACAAAGGTAATGAAGTTTTTCTTTTTCTTAAATTTATAGTCGATGGTCTCATCTGTCTGAATATACCTGACCAGTATATCATAAGCCTCCCCCATTTCTTCATCTTCAGGAAATGGATAGAGAATAGGATATTTCCCGGGATGATCCGTAGAGAAATAATATACACCCCTAACCGAAAAGATCGAATCCTTGATCCCAAAGCTCAGATCTTCTTCGGTAAAACGCAAGCCGGACCTTGCAAAACAAAATCCGGATACTAATATCAAAAAGAAAATGGTTATTCGTATTTTCATCACTTCAAAATCTGCAGTTTCTTTGTCGCCAAGACTTCTCTTCCATGCTGCAGGGACATGATATAAGATCCCTGCGGAAGATGTGAACAATCATAACGGTATTGATAAGCTCTTGGCTTAAAACTATCCACTTTTCGTCCGTTCAAAGCATAAACATTCACTCTCATTGCAGAATCTTCGATATCTGTATTGTAAATAAAAAACCAGGTATATGAGGACGCATGATGTGGTTAATTATTGAATTTAATAGTGTTTTGGATGACGGGACGGATAGAGGTTTGCATTTGATAAAGGTCTATTTGAAGATTAT
>JAUVKP010000226.1 GCA_030596185.1 Fidelibacterota bacterium
GCATCTTTTTGAGCTTGTTTTGTATAGATAAGGGTGTACATGATCACCAATCAGGTTCAGTGGTACATTCATCAGGATCTTCGTTCATTCCCTCGATAATAGATTCCCGCATCCCAGGGATGGATGTCAAATACATTGTCTCCTCAATTGACCGCCAATCATCCACCGATAAAAGCACGGCAGAATTATTTTTTCCCGTGATATACACCGGTTCATGGGCATCCTGCACCTGATCAATAAGCTTGTACAACTCTTTTCTTGCGTTCGTCACATTGATGGTCTTCATATTTAACTCCCGTACGGTATTGCGTACGGTTTAATATAATATTACAAATGCCATATAACAAACAAATTACGCTTAAAGTCAAAATCTGTGATCAGTAACATATAAGGTATTCCGTTCAACCCCGCTGGGGTCTCCTTGAATATCGAATATCGAGCATTTGAACACCAAATGACGAATGGAAGTTCGAAGTTAAATTCGATTGCTCGAATGATCAAATGTTCATGATTCGATGTTCAAAACTATTCACTATCAATTGCTAATTGTCAATTGTATTTGTCCGTATTTTTTCTTAATATTATGATGAAAATAATTACTTTTCAGGGAGCTTTCATGCAGCAATATCTTGATATGGTTCAATATGTTTTGGAAAACGGCGTAAAAAAGACCAATCGCACGGGTGTAGCAACACTTTCCAGCTTTGCATATTTCTATAAAGTCGATATTTCCAAAGGCTATCCCCTATTGACCACAAAAAAAATGTACTACAAATCCATGCTTCACGAATTACTTTGGTATTTGAGCGGTGAAGAACATATTAAGAACCTAAGCCAAAAGACCAAGATATGGAATGCATGGGCAAATGATGAAGGTCTTCTTGAAACCGCCTATGGTCGGTTTTGGCGTCGCTATCCGGTGCCCGAAACGGGGCATCTTCCCGGCGAAAACTGGAAGACCCAATGGACCAAGACCGATCCGACTACCGGAACTTTGGTGTTCGATCAGATCCAATTCGTGATCGATACACTCAAGGAGATCAAAATAAATCCGGAAACACCAAATTTACGTCGAATGGTCGTCTCGGCATGGCATCCCGGTAACGCTGCAGAAAGTAAGCTTCCTCCCTGCCATTACAGCTTTTGTTTTAATGTCAGTGGAAATAAACTGAATTGTCACTTAACTCAACGTTCAGGTGATATTGCATTGGGCATTCCTTTTAATCTTGCCTGCTATTCACTCTTAACGATGATCCTTGCCCAAGAATGTGGTTACGAACCCGGTGAATTTGCCCATACGGTTATTGATGCTCATGTCTATGAAAATCATATTGACGGTTTAAAAGAGCAATTGACTCGTAAACCCGGTCCTCTACCTACCATGAGTATAGCTAAAAAACCACTATTCGAATTGACATTTGAAGACTTTGAATTGAAAGATTATGTGGCAGCACCAAAGATCAAATTTGGTGTAGCAGTGTAATCTGACCTTCCGGCTGGCCCCGAACAATCGGGGGTCGAATAAACTAAATTTGACTTTTCGACCAGCCAACATCCCCTAAGCTAAAGCTTCGGAGGGCCAAGTTGGCAGGTCTTATCAGGAGAATATCGCATGAAACAACCCATCATCATCATCGTCGGCATGACAGATAAGCACATTATCGGCAAAGGCAATGACCTTCCCTGGCATATTTCCGAGGATCTGAAACATTTTAAACGACAGACCACCGGAAAAACGGTCATTATGGGTCATAATACCTATCTATCCCTTCACAGAAAATCATTACCGAACCGTAATAATATTGTGATCTCTCCCGAGCTGGAAACAAACGATAATATCACGGTTTGCCGCACTCTTGATGAAGCGCTAGAGGCAGGACAAAAACTCGGTAAAGAGATCTTTATTATGGGAGGTGCATATACCTATGAGCACGCACTGCCTTTTGTGGATTATTTGTATATTTCATGGATAAAAAAAGACTATGAGGGAGATATTTATTTTCCTATATTTGACGTCGATCATTGGACTAAAGAATCGTCAGAAGAATATGACGAATTTGTATTTGTAAAATATAAACGAATATAAGTGGAGGATTTCACAATGGATTTAACTTTATTGAAAAAGCTTGGCATTCAAAAAATGAACAGTGGTTGTTCAACCGGCCAGGAATGGATCACATCAACTACATCAAAAATTTTAGATATCACATCACCTATTGATGGTGAAGCAATTGCGAAAGTACAAACTTGCTCGCATGAAGATTATCTTGAAGTAAAAAAACAGGCACAACGTGCATTTGCCGTTTGGCGTAATATCCCGGCACCTAAACGCGGTGAGATCGTCCGCCAGATCGGTTTGAAGTTCAGGGAATATAAAGATGAATTAGGCAAACTCGTTACCATGGAAATGGGTAAGACCATTCAGGAAGGTTACGGCGAGGTACAGGAAATGATAGATATCTGCGATTTTGCGGTTGGTCTTTCGCGTCAACTTTACGGATCTACAACGCAATCTGAACGTCCGGAACACCGCATGTATGATCAATATCATCCCATTGGCACAGTCGGTATCATTTCTGCCTTTAACTTCCCTGTTGCCGTCTATGCCTGGAACGCTATGTTAGCTGTAGTTTGCGGAGATGTTTGTATTTGGAAACCTTCTTCCAAGGTTCCTCTTACCGCTATAGCAACTCAAAAGATCATAGCTAAAGTATTAAAAGAAAATGACATGCCCGAAGGTATTTTTAACCTTGTTGTCGGTTCAGGCCGCGATGTGGGTGAAGCTATGCTTCAGGATAAGGAAGTCGGTTTGATCTCTATCACAGGTTCTACTCGTGTCGGTCGTCATGCCAATGAAGTGGTTGCCCGTCGATTTGGAAAAATTATTTGTGAACTCGGTGGAAACAATGCGATCATCGTTTCGGAAACCGCCGATCTGAAACTGGCCATCCCCGGTATCGTCTTTGGTGCTGTGGGAACAACCGGTCAGCGTTGTACTTCAACACGCCGTGTGATCATTCACGAAAGCATGTATGAAACCGTAAAAAAAACCTTACTGAAAGCCTATAAATCGCTGAAG
>JAUVKP010000017.1 GCA_030596185.1 Fidelibacterota bacterium
ATTCCTGTGAGATGCAAAGAAGGTATTCGTTTTCCTAAAACTGAAGAACCTGTTCATACTATGTTTGTATTGATCGGAACTTTAGATGAGCGCTTGTATCACTTGCGTGCACTGATGGCCATAGCCAATCTTGTACAAGAAAGTGGATTCAATAAACGATGGATGTCCGCAAGGAATACGGATGAACTTCGTGATGTTATATTATTATCTAATCGGAAACGTGAATCATAAAACGTGAAATGTAAGCCGTAAGACATAATAAAAAATATTAAACTTATATCAATGATTATACTGCTTACCACATAGCGCCTTCAGCATACTGATAATTAGGTGCCGAAATATCGGTCGCCAAAATCACCTAAACCGGGAACAATATACTTTTTATCATTTAAATGATCGTCAATAGCTGTGGTATAGATATTCACATCGGGATGTTCTTTATTGATGCGTTTTATACCTTCGGGAGCCGTTACAATACATGCGATGGATATGCGTTTCGCTCCTTTTTCTTTGAGACGAGAAATAGTATCAATGACCGAGCCGCCCGAAGCGAGCATGGGGTCAAGAATGAGAACCAATTTATTTTCAATATTTGATGGGAATTTTTGATAATATTCACGAGCTATAGCTGTCTCCTCATCTCGTTCCAAGCCAATGAAACCCACAGGTGTCCATGGAAGGAAATCCCGTGCGGGAACAAGCATGGAGATACCGGCACGCAGAACAGGTACAAAGACCATGGAACGATAGATCTCATGGCCTTGTGTTTTCATGATTGGTGTATCGATCATCTTTTTATTAAGCTTACAAGCTTTACTGGCCTCCATGATGATGATCTGTGAAACAATAGCTGTATGCCGACGGAATGTTTCGGTATCCGTATTTTTGTCACGTAAAATGGTCAAAGAATGCTTAGCGAGGGGGTGGTCAATTAATTGAACGTTTTGCATTGCAACCCTTTCATGCTATGATTATACGATGGGGCTCATCTTTCGAAAAAAGGTGACGGTTTCCGTCACAGCTTCAATGGTTTTATCAATATCTTCTTCAGTGGTTTCACGACTTAGGGAAAATCTAATGGAACTATGTGCAATCTCAGGATCGACTTCAAGTGCAGTGATCACATAGCTGGGTTCAAGAGAACCCGTAGAGCAGGCTGATCCGGTTGAAACAGCAATACCATGCATATCCAAACGAAGTAAAATTGATTCACCTTCAATATTCATGAAAGATATATTAGTGATATTATTTGTTCGCTTAGCTGGGTCACCATTAACAATGACATGATCCAGGTTCTGCTTGATCCCATTTTCAAGTTTATCTCTTAATTGGCCAATGCGTTTTTTATTGTCTTCCATCTCTATTTTGCATTGACGGATGGCTTCGCCAAGGGCAATAATACCTAAAGTATTTTCGGTTCCGGCACGCATAGAATTTTCTTGATGGCCGCCGGTTATTAAGGGACAAATATTTTTTGCTGTTTTTCGTTTGTAAAGAATACCGATCCCCTTTGGGGCATAGATCTTGTGTCCTGACATGGAAAGAAAATCTACCGGTAACTTCTGTAGATCAATTGGAATTTTACCAACAGCTTGTACTGCATCAGTATGCATAGAGATATTGTGTTTCTTGGCAATTTCTGCAATTTCTTGTATAGGCTGGATAGTTCCGATTTCATTATTGACATACATTATGGAGATCATCACCGTATCGGGTCGAATTGCTGCTTCTACATCTGCAGGATCGACTAATCCTCTATTATTAACCTTGATTCGTGTGACTTCAACATGTTGATTTTCTAAACATTTCAGTGTATTCAGAACAGAAGGATGCTCAATATTAGAGGTAATAATATGTCCACGGTTATCACTGCAAAAGGCACAACAAGTAGTTGAACTTTTCAATACGGTATTATTTGCTTCCGATGCTCCGGCGGTAAAGATTATTTCATCGGGACTGCAATTAAAGAAATCAGCAATGTCTTTTCGACTTTCTTTTAGGATTGCACGGACTTGACGGCCGCTGGAGTGCATGGAGCTGGGGTTTCCAAAAAGATCAAGCGCATCCCTAATAACTTCTTTTACTTTCGGATGCAGGGGAGTGGTTGCGCTGTTATCTAAATAGATCATAGACCACCTTATTTTTTATTACCAGTATAGATCTCTTCTGTATAGTATTTGCCAACGTAGAAATCTACAAGTATTTTTGCAGTATCAATACATTTTCCACAAGCTGTTCCAAGTTTGGTTCTTTCTTGTAGTGTTTTTAGGTCCTTAACACCTTCAAGGACTTCCATACGGATATCATCTTCAGTAACATTCATACAGTTACAGATGATACGAGATTTATCGTCATGAGCGATACGGTCTTCTTGTCCAGTTCGTTTAAAATGATCTTTGATCGCTTCCCTGAGAGCTTTGTCTCCAAGAACCGAACAATGGATCTTATTTGGAGGTAATCCGCCTAATTTATCAATGATCATTTCGGGTGTTAATTTCCATGCTTCATCCAGTGACATACCGCCATTCTCAGTGACCATCACACTAAGCATGGAAGTGGAGCCGATGGCACTTGCACAGCCAAAGGTCTGCCATTTTAAGTCTGCAATACGATCATCTTTAACTTTAATGAAGATCTTCATCATATCGCCGCAAGCAGGTGAGCCAACATAGCCCATACCATCTGCGTTATATTCTTTTTCATCTATTTCAAGGATGTTTTTTGGGTGAAAAAAGTGTTCTTTAACTTTGTCCGAGTAGTTCCAATTTGCTCCGTCCATGACCATTCCCTTTCTTTATGGCTTGTACGTTTGAGTAACAGGAAAGGTAAGATTTATTTTGATTGGATTAAAGAAAAAAATGTGGAATAAGTGAAGAAACGACAAACAATTATGCAGAATAATTATTTAAAGAATTATGGATTATTAATTATGGGTTATGAGCTAAAGAAAATATTCACTATTCACTATTCACTTTTTCGGATATCCAATAGTTTGACAAAGAATTAACGATTGATGTTCTGTTAAACCCATTGTTTTATGTACTTTGTCGGCATTAAACCAGCCACGGACAACGGTACCCAATCCTTCAGACGCACAGAATAAATAGACATTTTGAGAGATAAAGCCTACATTGGCATAGCTTGATGTTGCGCTGGATTGTTTTTTGGTATTGGCAACAAAAATTAGATTCAAAGGAGCCGAACCGACAAAAGGCTGCTTACCCGTTATTGCACGTAGATCTTCAGATTTGATCAATTCCAGAATGTGTTTTTCGGCATTGTATAGATAGAGACCTTTTTCCAGAGTCAGGTAAATTGATATTTCTTGTTTGTTCATTGATGAAGGTGCCGTCCGCTTTTTGAGCTCATCTCGGTTATATCCCCAGGCAGCCCAGAGAAGATTCGATAGGGTTTGATCTGAGAGCTCTGTTTTAGCAAATGAACGACTGCTGTGTCGTTGATCTAACGCTTCCATTAATGGCATGCCACCTTCTTTTTGAACTGCAGGTAAGACAATTGTTTTAACAGCTTCTTGAGCTATTGCTTTTTTTGGTGCAAAGAATGAGAACATAAGTACTCCAATCACTAGTAGAGATAACAGTTTTGTCATTATAAACACCTTAAATAAATATGATCTAAATTTGGATCATTTAATCACAATATACAGATGTATCGTTGAATATGTCAAAGAAAGTTTCAAGAACATACTCAGAATACTTGTGTTCGTACAGTTCTGTATTTGCATCCAGACCATAAAATACATGCTTTTCTATAAGTCCTTGAATAAAGGGGTCGTTTGGGAAACTCCCCAAAATTTTTAAAAAGTGGAGTTTAGCGATTTTCTTTTTTGATAATTCGTTTTTAAGGTAATTTATCCAGCGGGAAAGACGGAATAATGTGATGAGATCCAGTTCATTCAATAACTTATCTGCCGGCCAGAATCGGGTTAATCTTGCGTCTTTACAGTTCTTGGGAATGTTTGGAACTTGCATTTTCATGCCGGGAATGTAATAGAATGGAGATATTCCCAGAACTAGTGGCAATTCAGTCAGGATTGCCATTGTCTTTAGTATCTCGTCTAGTGATTGATTGGGAAGTCCGGCTATAAAATGTCCCATGACCTTCAGTCCTTTTTCTGCAGAATATCGGGAAATATGTTTAAAATGTTCAATATTCGTATTGCGGTGAAGAAGTTTTAATTGTTCTTCAGAACCGGTAGCTATTGAAAGGTTCAATAGCTTCATTCCGCTTTTTACGAGCAGGTCAATGATCTTTTCATCCAAGTGCTCAGCTGAAAGTCCGTTCATTGCATATAATGTGATCTTATCGCCAAAACTTTGTGCTATTTGAGTGAGAAGGTTCACACAATGTTTGCGATTGAATGTGAAATTGTCATCTTCAATATCAAAGGCCCTGATACCGCGATCAAAAGCATTTTGCATTTCTTCAATGATCATATTAACCGGTTTTAAGCGCAAGGGAGAGCCGAATGTCCTGGAAACGGAACAAAATCGACAGCCCATAGGACAGCCCCTAGATGTCGATAACATGATAGCGGGCTTACCTGCAATACGATATTTTTTTGCAGCTAGAAGATCAGCATTGGATTTAATATCAAATGATGAAATTAGGGGATTATCATTCCAATTCTGATTTTTACTATTCCATAATCCGGGGATATTATCAGATATCTCTCCATTTTCAAGTATGGATTGCACATATTGCCGGAAAGCTTTTTCACCTTCACCCATGATACAGTGATCAATATTCGGACAGTCCGTGAATAAATTGTGTTCGGGACCGACATTTTGTCCGCCTACGATCACCTGAGAATTTGGTGAAGCTGATTTAATGATCCCCGCAAGTGTGATAACTTCTTGGGAATATGTGTAGAAATTTGATGAAATGGCATAAAGATCATAATGTTCTTCACTGAAATACTGTCGGATATATTCCCAGCTTGCTCCCCAATGATAATAGGTGTGAAATACCGAGATAGGGGAATGATCATAAGGAATGTAGGGTCTGATGTTTTTGAAGGTATTGGGGATTGCGATTGTTTGTCGTCCATATCCAGTGATGAGATCAAGTATTTCAACATCCACCTGAAGATTTTTGATCGCAGAAGCGAGGTAGGTCAATCCCAAAGGATAACTCCGCTGCGGTGTAAAGTAGAAATCTTCAATTGGTGTTTGGATAAGGGCGATACGCATATAGAAATTTAGGGAATAATATGTAAAATTCAACTGACTCAATTGAAAAAATGACGATTGACTCAATCTCTCTTGAGCTCATTGCCTCAATCAAGAATTTTATCATTGAGGCAATCATATTCGAACTTCCTGGCTCCAAAAAACACTTTTCTTGTTGGATCATATTTGTTAGCTTTCAGTAGTAACGATAAACACACACACAGGAGTTTTCATGCTATCAACAATTCTATGGATATTATTTTATTTGGCTTGTCCGGCTTTGGTTTTATGGGTTTGTTCAAAAAATAAATTTCTGGATAGTCTTGGCGCAATCGTTGTTTGCTATGTGATAGGATTAATTATCGGAAATATTGGTATTCTCCCTGAGAATATTACGGGGGTACAAGAAACACTTAATATGCTGGTGATCCCGCTTGCTTTACCTCTGATATTTTTCTCAATGAATTTGCGAGGCTGGGGAAAAAAACAAGCAGGCATGACAGCAAAAGCGTTTTCGGGTGCATTGGTGGCCATTATCATTGCTTCATTTATCACATTTACGATTTTTCACCCGCATTTAGGAGATGAAGGCTGGAAAATGAGCGGTATGCTGATCGGTTGTTACAGTGGTGGAACACCCAATCTTGCTGCGATCGGTACCGCATTGGAAATGAGCTCTTCGAATTTTATTGCCGTCAATACTGCTGATGTATTTGTTGGTGCAATCTTATTGATGCTATTATTATCTGTAATTCCGCGGATATTCAGGAAAGTACTTCTTCCTTTTAAAAAGCTGACAGATGAAGAACATAAGGTAAATATCAGTCAGATGGATGCCTTTGAACTTTATTTTAAAGGATTTACAAAAAAGGATTTCCTCCCATTACTGGGAGCTTTTGGAATATCGGTCGTGATCTTTGCTATTGGAGGCGGCGCAAGCTTTCTGGTACCCGAAGGGCTGTCCTCTGTCGTAGCTATTTTAATAATAACAACTCTTGGCGTGCTGGCTTCATTCATTCCTAAAATTCGAAATATTAGAATGACCTTTCAATTAGGACATTATTTTTTACTCGTATTTGCTATGGTTATCAGTTCTATGGCGAATATCCGTGACCTGGTTGGCGTGGCTCCTACTATTATGCTATATATTTCAATACTGTATATTTTTGCTTTTACGATTCATGGATTGCTCTCAAAATTAATGAAAGTAGATTCAGATACCCATCTAATTGCAATAACCGCTCTTATTTATTCACCGCCTTTCGTGCCCGTTGTAGCTGCGGTTCTTAAGAATAAACAGGTGATCATGACAGGTATGCTGGTTGGTATTGTTGGATGGGTGATCGGTAATTATGCCGGTATCGGTTTTGCTTACTTAATGCAATTGATCTTTGGCTAAAATACCTCACACAAAAGCACCAAGTACCACAAAGACTCTAAGAATATTTTTTAACCGCCAAGGTGTTCACAAGCTCACAATAAAGATCTTTCACAAAAATACAAAGATTACAATCGGTAATTTAACCATTGAGTGCTTTGTTGCTTTCGGAGACTTTTCACCGTGTGCTTTGTTTTCTTTGTGGGTATAATCTTTTTTGTGGCTTTGTGGTACTTGGTGCCTTTGTGTGAGGCTGTAAAGAAAGCATTTGAATTATCCGCTTTTTCGTGTAATTTATGCCCGAAATACAAGGAGTTTCAATGCGTTTAAAACGTGATCATACATGTGGGGAATTAAATAAAGCCACAGTCGGTAAAGAAGTCCGTATCAATGGTTGGATTAACACCCGACGTGATCTCGGTGGAATATTTTTTGTAGATGTCCGTGACCGTTACGGTCTTATTCAGGTCCGTTTTAATAACGACCTTCCTTCCGAAATACTTGATGTGGTTAAGCATCTTAATAATGAAGATGTAATAGCTGTTGCCGGAACTATTGTCGAGCGTCCTGCGGATTCTGTAAATAAAAAGATCGTAAGTGGTGAGATAGAAATTGAAGCAAGGGATTTTGAATTGCTGAATAAAGCCATCCCGACACCTTTTGAGATAACAAAACGCGAGACCGGATCTGAAGATCTTCGCTTAAAATATCGTTATCTTGATCTTCGTACTGAAACCCTAAAAAGGAATATGCATTTACGACATAAAGCCTCTCAGGCTGTTCGTCGCTTTTTGAACGATAAAAATTTCATGGAAGTGGAAACACCGATCCTTATGAAATCCACACCTGAAGGTGCCCGTGATTTCTTGGTTCCCTCACGCGTGAATCCGGGTAAATTCTATGCTTTACCTCAATCACCTCAGACTTATAAGCAATTGCTTATGGTAGCTGGTTATGATCGTTATTTTCAGATCGTAAAATGTTTCCGTGATGAAGATCTTCGCGCAGACAGACAACCCGAGTTCACTCAAATTGACTGCGAAATGTCTTTCGTGGATGAAGCTGATGTAAGAGCTATTATGGAAGACATGATCTCGACCGTATTCAAAGAAACGATCGGCGTTGATATTCCTACACCCTTACCTATAGTTAGCTTTGATGAGGCTATGGAACGATATGGCTCGGACAAACCGGATATTCGTTTCGATCTTGAGATCAAGAATGTAGAAGCATTTGCAAAAGCGACTGAATTTTCAGTTTTTCATTCTGCCTTGGATAATGGTGGCGTTATTAGAGCACTACCCGTTCCTAATGCTGCTGTGTTCTCACGTAAGAAAATAGATGAATTAACGAACCATGCCAAGAAATACGGAGCTAAAGGGCTTGCTTTTGTAAAAAATACTGAAGAAGGCTTACAAGGCGGTATTGCGAAATTTATTAATGAAGATGCCGCAAAATTATTGCTAGATGCAACAGAAGCCAAAGTTGGGGATTTGATCCTTTTCATGGCAGATGAATGGGAAACAGCGCTAACAGCATTGGGTGCGCTAAGAACCTTACTTGCGAACGAATTCGGTTTGGTTAAAAAGGATGAATATAAAGCAGTTTGGGTAGTTGATTTTCCTCTGTTTGAAAAAGATTCTGAAAGCGGCCGTCTGGTTGCACGTCACCATCCCTTTACTTCTCCTAAAATAGAAGATATTGATAAATTGGAATCTGATCCCATGTCTGTAAAAGCTCGTGCCTATGATATGGCACTGAACGGTTATGAAATTGGCGGAGGATCCATCAGAATATACAAAAAAGATCTGCAGCAACGTATGTTCAAAGCTTTAGGCATTGGCAAAGAAGAAGCTCAGGAGAAATTCGGTTTCTTATTGGGTGCTTTTGAATACGGTGCGCCTCCTCATGGCGGTATCGCATTCGGCCTGGATCGTTTGATCATGGTGCTGACAGGCGAAAGCTCAATTCGTGACGTCATTGCTTTTCCTAAAACGACGACGGCTCAGTCTCCCATGGATGGATCACCCAGTGGGGTAGATACCAAGCAATTGGATGAACTTCATATACAATTGAAAAAAAACGATTAAATATATTCGTAAATATTCAATTGAGTCAATTTTCTTAACTTTTTTTAAATTTATAAGTGCAACATAAAGAAAACTTGTCGTGAAAAGTTAAGAAAATTGACTCAATTGAATTTCTTTTAAGCCTATTTTTTACCCAAACTCCCAATTACCTTATGTGCAAAAACAAGGTCGCTGGTGGATATGCGAGTGGAAGGATATTGGGGATTTGCACTGATAAGTTCGATATCGTCACCCTTGAACTGAAGGACTTTAAATAATATTCGGCCGTCTTTTAGTTTGAGAATGACCTTATCGTTATTCATGACCGTTTCCATGGGAGAGACAATAATGATTTCTTCGGGATGGAAAAAAGGCATCATTCCCTCATCATTTAAAGATTTGATCCGCAAGGCATATGCAAGCGGGTCATCACATCCTTCCGGGCGGGGGAGTGATTCTACCGTATTGGCAAGTGAGGGTAAATTTTTGTTCTTGAATATTAGTGAAATATTCGTGAGTAAGGGAATAGACGCTTTTTTCGGATAATCCCGGGCATCATCATTGATCATTCCGGAGAATTTCATTTTACCTTCACCGGTTAAAAGCCAATGAACACTGTACCCGATTTGAACAATTTGAATAATGACATTTTGCGGGAGTGTGCGATGCCCCTGCTCATAGGATACATAAGAGCGAAGATGAATTGATAATTCTTCCGCGAATTTTTCCTGGCTGAAGCCAAGGTCTTTTCTGATCTCTTTTAATCGTTTTCCAATTGTCATAGG
>JAUVKP010000218.1 GCA_030596185.1 Fidelibacterota bacterium
GGTGTATTACTTTCACCCGTGTCATAACCCATGGATTTGAATCCCGCTCGCATGAATTCCGTGTTTTTCCAGAGTTGCTCACGGCGTTCAGGTTCACTTTTAATAACTTCCAAAGCAGCCATAACCGAGGCAACATTTGAAGGCGGTAGAGATGCTGTAAAAATCATCTGTCTGGAATGATGTTTAATATATTCAATAACTTTTTGCTCACCGGCAATAAAGCCACCGACACAGCCTAAAGATTTTGAGAAAGTACCCATGATCAGATCAACATCTTTGGTCTCGCCAAAATGTGCTGCCGTACCATTACCATTAGGTCCCAAAACACCCAATGAATGGGCATCATCTACCATCAAACGAGAAGGATATTTTTTTGAAAGAGCTACAAGCTCTTCCATTTTAACTATATCACCTTCCATAGAAAAAATACCGTCCGTGATAATAAGGCGTGGGGTTTTTGGATTTGCATTTTTAAGTTTTTCTTCAAGATCTGCCATATTATTGTGTTTATAAATCGTTTTCTGAGTACGAGAAAAGCGAATACCATCCACAATAGAGGCATGATTATATTCATCACTGTAAACCATATCATTAGGTCCACATACTGAAATAATCGTGCCAATATTCACACCCATACCGGTTGAAAATACCAGTGCAGATTCCATACCAACAAATGCGGCTAGTTCTTCTTCAAGTTCGTCATGAAGAATAATATTTCCATTTAATAAACGGGAACCCGTTAAACCTGACCCATATTTCTTCAGGGCTTCGATACCGGCCTCAATGACCTTGGGGTGATTGGTTAAGCCAAGATAGTTGTTGGAACCCAACATGATCTTTTGTTTACCATCAATAGTTACTTCAGTAGCATCTGAATTCTCGATCTTGGGATAATATGGGTAATACCCTAAAGCACGGGCAGTGTCCGTACGCGTAAATTTATACATTTTTGTGTAGACATCCGGGTGTTTGCCAAACATCTGCTTGCGTGTAGCGCGCATCTTTTGGCGAGCAATTTTTGTCAGGTCACGTAACATGGTTCCTCACTCATTTAAATTGTTAATCATATCATCCACATGTGAACGATCAGTACACCAGATGTTATTTAATAATGGTATTCATTTTCCCGAACAAGCAGGAACGCATTAATAATGCGTTTTGTCCCCAATTTAAATAGCCATCCTGTGTGTGTGTTTCTTTCCCTATCGGAATATATCCAATAGATAAAATTATACTAATGTTTTGTTTTAAACACAAGGCGTTTTTGAAGTACAAAGGTGAGTGGTAAGTGGTAACCTGCCTTCGCTAAAGCTTCGGCACGGCAAGCTGGTAATTGGCCTGTCCGGCGTAGCCTTGGCGTAGACGGATAAGTGGAGAATACAATTATTTTACAATAATTACAAATACCCATGCGAAGTAAAGACGTCCCGAAGCTTCGGGACATCGCGTCTCTACAATTTCTATATAGATTTTCAAATCATGACGACAGAGAGATCGTGCTTGCCCTGACGAAGGTCGGGGAACCCACCAGCCAATAACTGGCGTTTCACTAATATTCATCGGCGCAGGCAGGATGACACTTTTCCTTCTCCCCTTTTTCTCTTTCTAGTCTCTTCCTCCCTTAATTGCTTTAATGATCCCCGTGATCGCTGCAAAAAGCAGTCCGGTTATTGGAAAGACGATCCAGGCTATATCCCAACGTCTCCCAAGAAAACCAATTAGAAAAAAAACGATTGTAGCTAGAGGCCAGATCGCAGACGATATGGCCGAAAACTTTTTATTCTCGTGTTCGTATTTGTAATCACCAATTTTTAACAATCTATCATAAGCTTCTTTGATACTGCCAAAATAAGTAAAAAGAAATGCGGCTATACTTATAAGCAGGATCATTGCAACAACCAATTGTACGACAAGGTCACTTGCATCGAAAAATACCAGCGGCAGAATGATCACAAGGGGTGCTAAAATGCATAACATAACACCAACAATTAGACTTATTGTATAATATTTAAGGAAATCATTTTTTTGATCCTCTACCCATTTCTGCAGAGATCCCTTCAGTACGAAATCCCTTTTGAGAAAATCAAATTGCTCAATTTTAATTCCGGAATAAATAAAAAGGCCGACTGCGATCGCCACCATAACGAACAAGCTAACAATACCTGCGGCCGGATTATCTCTCATCATCAACGAATCCGACAACCAATACAATCTTTCAAGTGCCGAACTCAAGAAGATCAACGTAGCTGCTCCTGTAATACATAAAAAGACACCAAGTGCTATTAAAAAACCGGTGCGCTTTTTAGTTTTAATCCAATTTTCCGCTTCTTCCCTGGATACTTGATAGACCTGTTCGTATCGCTTTGAATCCACTGGTGTGGCGACTCCCAGTTCGGCCAATAATTCATCAATATTACCAAATTCGGAGATCACCTTACCCACCGCCTCATTTTCACTGCGTCCCTCTTGCTTAAACTCATGATACTTTTCTTCCATATTGGCCAGCATTTCGGCCTTGACCCTCAAAACCTGCTCGGTCCGGGGAAGATTTGTAAAAATATTTTCTATGTAAGACCTTATGGCATCCATCTATCTACTCCTTAATAAAGTAATTTATTACATCTTTTGTTAAAGTCCACTCTTCACACTTTTCTTTATAGTATGACCGTCCTGCTTCAGTGATGCGATAATAGGTTCGCATCCTACCCTGCTCCGACCGTCCGGAAAAAGATTCAATGAATCCCTGGTTCAACAAGCGGTTAAATGAAGAGTATAATGTTGTTTCTTTGATAATATAACGATCTTCGGTAATCGTCCGTATTTGCCGGGAAATATCATAGCCATATGAAGCTTGATCCAGCAGAAGACTGAGAATGATCAAATCGTTATACCCACGGATCACGTCTGAACTTATCATCTATTTTTATACCCCGACTGTCATACTATGTCTGTCGTAGTATAATAAATTGAATTCACTAGAAATGCAAAGGTTTTATTAAATTTGCTATAAAATAATAAACACCCTGATTTTCATCGGGGTGTTCACAATATTTAATAACTAACCCGTTGTGTGAAATAGGTAAAACACCTAATAGGGAATGCTTTTTGTCATCCCGAGCATAGTCGAGGGATTTCAAACCGCACAATTTTGTTAAATGTTT
>JAUVKP010000181.1 GCA_030596185.1 Fidelibacterota bacterium
ACATCTGCTCTATGTACGCGCTGTATTACGGCGATCATAATCCTGTTCCATTTTAATTGACTAATTTAGTTTAAAAATCCAACAACTTCAATCTTTACACGAAAAAATCACAAATTGTGATACACGTCAATTTTTTAGACAGTTTTTTCTTAAAATCTTGTCCCGGCGATATTTAAAATGATAGCATCTTCATTTACATCTTTTCAACTTATAAAAAATACCCCTGCCCATATTTAGCGTTTCAATTTTTCCGTTCGCTTCAAGTGTTGATAAATACTTATTGATTTCATTTTCATGGATTCCCAATATGTGAGACAGATCCGTTAAGGTACATGGTCTTCTGGAGATTGTTTCCAATACGGCATTTTCTATATCTTTTCGGAAAGATTTCTTTGTTTGTCGTTCACTGACAGGTGCAATAACTTCTATATTGGGAAAAGGCCATAAATCCTTTATTTGATTTAATCTATTAAAAGAAACTGCAGTTAGTCCGGGCAGAACACCCGGCCGGTCCAAAGTATTCAATTGTATGCTATCCGGCTTTATCCGTTCTATGGCAGATTTTAGGGCTATAAGGTCTTCGGAATTATCATTATATCCTTCAAGTAAGAAAACCTCAAGCCATATCTTGCCTTCGAACTCCTTCCGGAAGCAAATAAGCCCTTCAATATGTTCTTTATGATCGAGATCATGCTGGGGGCGATTTAGGCGGAGGAAGGCTTCCCGCGTGGCCGCATCTAGAGAAGGTAAAACCACATCAGCTTGCATTAGTGATTTACATACTTCGGGATTGACAAGTAATGTCCCGTTTGTCAGAACCGCTATTTTTATCTTGGGATATTTACCTTTGATATACAAGATCACATCGCCTATCCGCAAATTTAAGGTAGGTTCTCCAGAGCCCGAAAAAGTAATATAGTCGGGCATCGGATGATTCGTTAAATAATCATCCAATTCCTTAATAACCTTGCCATAAGGAACATATTCCCGCCGTTCCAATGTCAATTCGGTGGTTACTCCACATTCGCAGTAAACACAATTAAGAGTACATATTTTATGTGGAACAAGGTCAACTCCAAGGGATATCCCCAATCTTCGCGAAGGCACAGGACCAAATAAATATTGATAGGTCATAATCTTTAATCGTATGCTTTTCTTATTTCTAAAGGATCTTTAAGGGATGACAACATCTCCTGCCAATGTTCGCTTTTCCAGGTGCCCAATTCGTCATGAACCAGTTGATATTTCTCGGGAATTGGGTGTGTTCCGATCACCACGGGAATACGATATCGGGTTTCAATATATTTTTTAAACTGATCGATCCTGGGACATGGCGGATAACCCACGACCAGTCCGGTTGCAAGGTGAATGACCTCAGCTCCGTTTTTGATCATTTCTTCGGGAGCGTATTCAACATTGCCACCGGGACATCCTCCACATGAAGTATATCCTACAATTTCTACATCTTCTTCTTTGGAATAGCGTTTAAAAGCACCCTCACGTTCGCGTAAGGCACGAAAGCATTTTCCTCCAGCACAGGAATGATAACGGTGACAAATTATGATGCCGATCTTTGTTTTTTTCATAAACTTATTTCTCCCTGAGTGTTTTTTTGTGCGGACAACAAGACAATATCATCCTCTTTTACGCCAATATCACCGGCGATCACGGGGCATTTGGCTTTCAGCAGGAAAAACACAGGCCGATTCGTGTCGGAAAGACCTTCATAATTTCCCTGCCCTTTGCTGATGATCATGTCCGCCTGTTCAAATCTTTTTAAAAAGCCCTCATTGCATAGATCTAATATCGTAGCCGGCGCCGGTGAACCGGAAGAAATGATCTCGGCAACTTCATCCAGTCCTGAATCAATAGCATCTTCTTCTGTCACATCATTGATTATGGCTCTGCCACGTACCACGTAGGTGACAGGTTTGGTCAAGGTTTCGATCAGTATCTTGTCAAATACGGATTCACCCGCATTGTCACCAAGATACAGTATGTGTTCGGCTTTATTTAATTTATCCCTAAATTCATCAATATCACAAATGGCAAAATCTCTTTGAAGAATATGTTCAAGATCATTTTCGATATGGAATTTCTTATCCATTCCAAGGTCCATAACATTGCCTGCAATTGCAATGCGTACTGCCATTAATAGCGGGTCTTCAGATGACTGTAATTTTTTCTTAAGCTCTGGATACAAGCGCTTTGCTTCTTCGATATGAGCTTTCTTTTCATTTTTATAGGGATCTTCTATACCCGTGATCTTACGAATTTCATCATATATGATCAGTCCCATTTCGGGTGGTGTTTGCTCTAACGTAATGTCCTTGATCCTGCATCCAATACGATCCATTAGTGCTTTGATCTTGTTTTCATCGTTAGTTGACATTTGCCCTGCTCGGAGGGCTTGTTTTACAAAACAGGGAATACACTGGAGATAGGTTTTCATTTATTTTCCTTATAGGGTATTTCGATACAACGTCCTGCTCCACCTTGAATATATTTTTCCGGAAAGCGTTCGGAGATCTTTGTGATATGACGAGTACAGTGAGTTGGACAAACGAGGTCGACATTTTCAAGAATATCGAATTGATCAAAGCCATGAAATCCACCTAGGACCATATGTATCTTACCATGTACACTTGAGGCATTCATGATATTATCCAGACCTGGATGCGAGCACCCGGCAATAACAACAAGACCTTGTGGTGTTTTAATAACCAGCGATTGTTCTATCCCTTTTAGCTCACCGGTTGAATAAAGCATATTGGTAATAGCGATCGGCTCATTGACATACACGATATTTCTAGCGCGTCTTATACCACGAAGGGATTCTGGCACATAAACATCTACATCGGGATTTTCATGCAAAAACGCAGCAAGTCCGCCAATATGATCAAAGTGATTGTGCGAGACAAAGACCGTATCGACGGCCTTGGGATCCAGCCCCATGCTTTTCATATTCTCGAGAAGTATGTGTCCATCGGAACCGGCATCAAATAAGATCGTTTTTTCATCTGTTTCAATGTATGCGGCAAATCCCCAATCGGCTATCAGATTTTTTTTGTATAATGTGTTGTCATAGACAAGTGATATTTTCAGCATTCTATTTCTTTTTCCTTAAACGAGGGATCCACATGGGAACCTTTTTCATATAATTTTTATATTCCTCACCGAAATGTGCCAATAATAGTTTTTCTTCATAGCGACATATCCCATAAAGAAAACCAATGATCAATAAGCAAATGCCTGCAGCCAGAAGTGAAAGATTCAGGCATAACAGACCGAAATATAAAAGTATTTCAGAGACATACATGGGATGCCGCATCTTGCCATAAATTGCTTTAGAAATGACCTCAGCTTTATCCCTTTTTTCGCCAAAAATAATTGATATACTCGTTATTACAAGATAAGCGGATATGCAGATTGTAATAGCGACCAAAGGGAGGCGAATGTATAAGGGGATAATATCATTTAAAAAAATAGTTTTTTTAAAGATAAAACCATCGCTTATCCACACTAAG
>JAUVKP010000190.1 GCA_030596185.1 Fidelibacterota bacterium
CTAATTTTTTATACAATCGTATAGCCGGTTTATTTTCTAGTCCTGTTTCTACTGTGAATAGTTCAGAATCCAGCGAGTCTAAGATAAATGAAATTAACTGTATTCCCAAACCCTGACGAAAATACTTGGGGTGCACCACTAAACTTTGTATATCTGTACATACTTTATCGTTTTTTATCTCAACCAGCGCGGCTATTTCATTATTTCCCCAAAATGCATAAAATTCAGTGTCACTGATCAGAAGATCATCTACAGTCCTTTTTAAAGGAGGAAAATTGTCAATATTTAATAATTCTGCTTCAACACTATATGAAGCTTGAAATAGACAATATATTTCCTTTGAGATCTCAAGTGATTGATGATTAATTTTTTTGATCATATTTTAATTAAGTGCAACAGTTTGAATATGGTGCGTTTGGCATTTCAACACTCATCGCTTCCAATTCGCTACTATATTTATTCATTGCTATCATATTCATTTTTAGCACTATCTGCCAAATGCACTATATTTGTTGTTAGGTGCTGGTTTTTAAGTTGTTTATTTCCTTTTCCAAAAAATCTACGCCACTTCTAAATGGATAATTCTGTTTTTTAAGGAATTCAATATTTGTGTTATATTGTTCAGGAAATTTTAAAAATTCTTCAGCCATTCGTTTCAATCCTGATGGACACAAATAAGCTGGAGTATTCTGACCTTCGACACCTAAAGAAGAAATCGATTCATCAAATAAATCCTCATTTACTTCAACATCAAATAAAGTCTTAACCGCTTTATTAGATAACTGTATGAAATAAGGAATTCGAACAATCTTGTATCCAAAATTTTTGTATAATTCTGTGTTTTTTATATCTCTCTCAATATTGTCAGGTTTCGTATAATGTTGTAGTCCATCAAACTCTACAATTAGTTTTAGTTTCTCACTTCTGTAATCTGGTCGGTTTCGATAATATTTACCATTAATTTTCCCAAATGTCTTGTCGTGAATCCAGTCGTTTATATGAGGGAAAATTACTTTAAGATAATCATCAAGTCCTGTCCTATGCAATCCTGTATCCTTGTCTTTACCTGCTTTTTTTGCTTTTTCAGCAGTTTCCCTTAAAAACCCCCACTTATTTGCCATACCTATCCATCCTTTTAGCTGATTTTATAAAGAGTTTTTTCTCATGAATAGATCCCTCGACTACGCTCGGGATGACACACCTACGCCAAGGCTTCGGCGGATCCGCTCAAGATGACAGGTTATTTTTTCATTTCATGTTTCTTGATTCTTGCCTGCCCTTCGAAGCTTTAGCGAAGTAGGGTCTCTTGATTCTTCTAATTGTCAATTGTCCTTTGTCCTTTGTCAATTAATTCGCGACCATGGTCGCCGGTACGCTACCCGTGACATAAAGCGGCAAAATAAAATCCGCTTCCGTGCCGTCCACCAGGGTAACGTGAAAAGTACCCTCGATAACGTATTCCACAACACCATCCGATAATGCCGCAACCATAGCAGCGCCACTGGAAATACTCAGATTGAAGGTGACCGGCAGTGTTAGGTCTTCTGTAGCACTGGCACCGATCATAAAATCGGTTGAATAATAATTGCTGTAATAATGCTTGCCGGATTTGGTGCCTTCGATCGTGACGGTATATTCGATCTCATCAATGCTTGCTGCGCGGGCTTCCAGATTTTGAACTGTGCAATTAACATCGTATGTAATGGTGTAGGAGGTAAAGCCGTTGATGTGGTAATTTCCGGTCATGTTATTGACTGTTATTTCCGGCTGGTTAAAGAAATCTTCATAACCGACATCCACGGTTGCTGTACCGGAAATATCTATCGGCAGATCAAATTCTTCAAAGACCGGATCATCAAGATGGAAGGTTCCGGTCACGACATAATCCAAAGATTCACCCGCATCAAGTTTATCTAAAATCTGAATAGCATCTGCGGTTAATAAGGTCAATGGCATGGTCAAGGTGATGGTATCAACCGGGATAGTCTGATCGACGATCACATACTCAGGAAGCGCTGAAATGCCGTCAACAACAACCTGATAATCAACATCATAGATATGGGCGGTTCGAGTATCATTATTGGTCAAGAGCATGGTGATGTTCATGAAAGTTGTATCACCCGGGAGCTCCAATAATTCATAGCCTGTGACCTCGATCGTGGGTTGGGAAAAGAGTTGTGCAAAGATATCAGCTTCCGTATTTCCACTTATGGCGAGAGGCAAAGTAAAGACCAAAGGTGATGCGTTTACATGGGTCACAGAGATTAATCCTTCAACTTCATAATCAATGGTTCCGTCCTTAATTGCTTGCGCAAGCTGTTCACCGGTCGTCTCATTCAGGGTCAGTTCAACGGGAAGGGTCAGGGTATCAGATCCGCTGGCGCTAACGATCAAAGGTTCAGAATAGACATCAGAATACAGATGAGTTTCGGATTCAATTCCTTCAATGAAAACTACATACTCGACATCATCGAGTGTGACGGAACGGGTATCCATATTTTGGACCAGACACGTTACATCGAAATCAAAGATGTAAGAACCTTGACCATCTTCAGTAAAATCACCGGCGATATCCAGCAGGGTTAATTCGGGCTTTTCGTAGAATTCTTCGTAACCGACTTCGATGGAAGCACTACCTTCGATATTTATGGGCAGATTGAAGTTCTCTAAAACGGGGTCATCGATATGGAAAGTTCCGCTTGCTTTATAAGCTAGTTCCTCGCCGGCATCCAATTTAGCCAGGATCTGTATCGCATCAGCGGTGATCAGAGTGAGGGGAAGGGTCAATTCAAGCGGTGTTGCTCCGATGCTTTGATTAATATCAACATGTTCTTCCAGGGCTGTAATATCTTCGATCACTACTTGGTATTCTACATCGGCTATAAGCGCAGTTCGTGTATCATTATTCGTGAGAAGCATGTCAATTTCAAGATAAGTCGTATCGCCGGGAAGTTCTTTCAGTGCATAGCCGGTAACTTCAACTGTGGGTTGTACAAAAAGAGTTGAAAAAATATCAGCAGTCATGTTTCCTGTGATATAAAGTGGTAATGAAAAATCTATATCAATACTGTCAACTTCTGTGGCATGAAAAATACCTTCAACGGAGTAATCAATGCTTCCGTCGTCAATGGCTGCAGCCAATTGTGCTCCGCTTGTTGCATCTAAGGTCAACATAATAGGCAGTGTAAGTGAATCCGACCCGTCACCTGCGATCACGAGATCTGTCGAATAGCTTTCGGAGTAGAGATGTGTTTCGGAAGGAATACCTTCGATATAAACAATATATTCCACTTCATCGATAGTGACGCCTCGACTGTCATTATTTTCCACTAAACAGGAGACCTCAAAATCAAAGATATATGAATCATCACCATTGGCGGTGAAATTCCCACTAATTTCACCAACCGTAACGACGGGCAT
>JAUVKP010000186.1 GCA_030596185.1 Fidelibacterota bacterium
GGAACCAAAGAGTAATGGCAGGGGCATAGATATCCCGGGGAGAGGTAGTGAATTCTAACACAAAATCATCGCCGCCAATACCATCTGCATTACCATCGAGAGATTGCTCACGGTTTCCTTTGATACTATCTGCAGATAAAGTAAGCGTGTAATCAGTTTCAACCTCAAGACTATCGTCTACAAAGTTCAATGACAGTTGTTTGTTTGTTGAATTCCAGCTGTAGATCAGGTCAGCCGGTGGATCAAGTGTCAAGCCATTACGAACAGCTGCCGTATCCATTGCATGAGAGAAGCCAAGAATAATGGGTTCCCATGCAGGATGTTCCACTTCATTGGCTTTGGGTGTATTGGTTTTTACATAAGGTGGTGCAGAAGAGACCATGAAACGATTTTTGGTCCAGAAGAACTTTGAGTTATCGATCGTAACTGACCCGGTATCGGGCCAAAATCCCGGAGCTTCATAAATAACCACATAACTACCGTATGCCAGGCTATCAAAAAGATAGAAACCATTATTACGGTTATATCCATGATTATTGTTATAGCCGTTCATGTAATAATCGTAATTATAGTTATGATTACTGCTGTAACGATTATCTATTGCTGCCCAATTATTTGCATCGATCGGAGAACCTGTTGTGATCTGTGACCATTGGGGTGTGTATTTGTCAACATACATGGTTTGGTTACCGTAGTAAACACGATTACTATCTGGTGAACCTTGCGGATAAAGTGTGACCACTATGCTGTCAATAGGTTGATACTGATCGTTGGTTCCGCTGATATATTCATAATTGGTTGTTTCTTCTTTAGTACGGACAATACCGGCAAGATTAGCCATTTCAGGCATGGGTTGTCCATAATACTTGACGAACGCCATGGTGATGGCATAGGCATCATTGATTCGGTTATCCAGATTTTGCAGTCGATAAGTATTCGGCCAATAATCATGAAATGAGCTTTCACTCAGCGTTCCGGGAATATTCAAATAACGGAATACGCCAAGGTAATTATCTCCTGATCCGTAAAATGTGTAATCACCTGCATGACGATAACTGGTCGTTTGAACAGCAGCCACGAGATTATTGCCCATGTAATCCGACATGGTTATCATCCCCGGGAATTTCTGATTTGATGGGCTGGATGTCAATCCGTTGTTTATTCTCGGATCACCTGTAAAACCCGAATAGAGCATTAAAGTAGAGTTTCCACCCGAAGCATTAGTATGAATTGAATGGAACCAATCACAGTTATAGTTTGAAGCATCTTGGCCTAAACTTGAAAGTGCGGCACCGTCAGATGAACGATTATGACGTCTTGATATAATGGCATTTGCCCCCATTTTTTCCAATAGGGTTTCAACAACCAGACCTCGGGTAAGATTTCCTTCAGCTTCCCAGTACCCCGCATCATTTATTGGAGGGCGGTCACCGGAATCATGGCCGCCGTGTCCGGGATTAATATAGAATTTCATACCGGTCAAGTCTTGAGCGGAAAGCAAAGTAATCAGAGAAAGAAATAAGATTAGTATACGTTTCATGTTCTCTCCCTATCGTATTTCAAGTGTTAAAAGAATAATTTTATCGTTTGCTGCATCTTCACAAACGATCTGCTTACCGTCAGGAGACCAAGAAGGAGACATTTCGATCCGGTTCTCAGTATTTGTAAGTTGGAAAACCTCTTGGTCTTCAACACGAACAACATAGATATCAGAGGATGTAAAAGTATGACCGTCATCAGAATCACGCATGAAAGCTATCCATTTGCTATCGGGTGACCATTTTGGAGCTCGTGCTTCATCGATCTTGAAAAGAATATCTCCATTGAGATCACAAACGTACAGATCATTTATATCTACAAAAGAGATCATCTTGTTGTCAGGAGAGACAGCAGGCCAAATATAGAATTTATCTTCACCGGCCGGTTTCATTGTTTTTGCTGTACCATAGGTATATAGTATCAATGAGCGGTCATAAGAGAAAACAACAGGTTTTGAAACTGCTTTTGATAATGCATTATTGGTTTTGAGAATATCTTTTTCTATATAATAGATTCCGTGACTAGTGACCTTTGGAACTATATCAAGGCGTTCTTTGTCAATAATAATCTCTGTGTTATTGGTTTTACTATCAAAAACCTTCACTGAATTCACGTGCAATTTATCAACAAAGCTATCAACTCGATAACGAATTACTCCTTCTGTATCCATTCTATAGTCATAAGCTGAAGCGGCGAAAACGGTTGTTTTTTTGTCGCTTAGCTTGTAATAGTTTCCACCCTTTAAAGAATTAAAAAGCAAATATTGTCCATCATCACTGAATACCGGCAGGATCGTGTTAGTCCCAAGATCAAGGACCTGGGTCTCTTTAACAAGAACCTGAGCTGATAGCAATGTAGCGAACAACATAAGGAAAACTGCGATCTTTTTCATGTGTTTCTCCATTATTAATTAGTCAAATTATATTCCAGCGAATATAATCGTTACTGTATGTAATTACAACAAGAAAGCAAAGCAAAAGTTTCGGAAAAAAGAAGAGGGCAAGAAGGCGAGAAGGTAAATATTGGATATGAGAATATATCTTTCGGCATTGTAGGGGCGACTCCATCCTTCGCTGAAGCTATGGACGGCATGCTGGAGTCGCCCAGAGATGAAGAGGGAAGCTCCAGAGCCTCCCGTACATTCACATGAAAAATAAAATAAAAATAATCAATGATAATTTTCGGTCGAAGAGACGAATAACCGAAAATTCAGGAAAATATAAAAATAGAATGTAGAGACGCAAGATTTTGCGTCTGTTTATGATAGCAAATTATTATTGACCATATAGTTAGTGGCATGTTTGTTTTTTACATATTTCTTTTATGTAAAAAAAAGAGACGCAAAATATTGCGTCTCTACAGTATGTTTTCAATTTTAAATCGATTTACATTTCAGCAAGAACCTTACGAATAACCTTACATCCGTACATCAATTCATCTTCAGTAACATTCAAATGTGGACGGAAACGCATAGACTTATCTCCGCATAGGAGGATCATGACTTTGTTATCCCACATTTTACCGAGGAATGTGTCACGTTTTTCACCATCCGGCAGGTCAAAAGCACACATCAGGCCTTCACCACGAACATTGGAGATCAATTCAGGATATTCTTCTTTGATTTTTTCCAATTCAGCAAGAAGAACTTTTCCCATCTTAGCTGCATTATCAATGAGATTTTCTTTTTCTATTACTTCAAGCGTATATTTGAAACGCATCATATCTACCAAGTTTCCACCCCATGTGGAGTTGATACGAGATGATTCAACAAATACATTATCTTTGATCTCATCCAAACGAGGTCCGGCAAGAATACCACAGACCTGAGTTTTTTTACCAAAGCTGATAATGTCAGGTTTAACATCGTAGTTTTGATGTGCCCAGAATTTTCCGGTGAGGCCTGCGCCGCTTTGA
>JAUVKP010000124.1 GCA_030596185.1 Fidelibacterota bacterium
AATCGGAACAGGTGATGTTCCCAAACGCTTTATCTACCGAGGTGCCGGTTGGGGTCATGGTTCTGGACTCTGCCAGATCGGAGCATTGGGTATGTCTCTGAAAGGTTATTCTACAGAAGAAATTCTTGCCCATTACTATCCAGGCAGTGAATATAAAAAAATCTATAGTTAGTAGTAAGTTGAAAAATGTGCAAAAAAAAGTAAAGAATATCGATTCTTTACGAGTTACGATTTACGACGCGTCACCCACGAGTTACAAGTTGCGCGCCTGCAGGTCGACCTGTTCTGCGAAGCTCCGATAGGAGCGAAGAGGAAAGCTAAAAAGAGCGTAGGTTTGTTACGGGTCACGATCTCTGATAATCACTTATTAGAAAATACTGTCCATTATAAGTAAGGAAAGGTTTTTATGAACAAGAACAAAAAGAAAAATCCATGGAGCTGGGTACCGTCCTTGTACTTCATCGAAGGAATTCCCTATACCGTCGTGATGGTCCTTTCGGTTGTCATGTACAAGATGTTGGGTATATCCAATACCGATATCGCCCTTTATACCTCTTTGCTTTACCTCCCCTGGGTACTTAAGCCCCTTTGGAGTCCGATTGTTGATAATTTAAAAACCAAACGCTGGTGGGTTCTCATCATGCAGTTTGTATTGGGTATTCTATTTGCATGTATTGCATTGACGATCCCGACAACAAATTTCTTTAAACTGAGTATTGCCTTCCTCTGGCTAATGGCATTTACTTCCGCAACGCATGATATTTCAGCGGATGGTTTCTATATGATCGGCCTTGATGAAGGTGATCAAGCATTGTTCAATGGTATTCGTTCTGCCTTTTATCGTGTTGCTATGTTGATGGGACAGGGTGTATTTGTCATTCTTGTTTCTATTTTGATTAACTCATCGGGTATGGATAAAACAACTGTAGTGGTTAATGCTGTACCTGCTGACGCACAGGTTAAAACTGTACTTCTAGAAAATTTTGATTACGGTGAAAAACCCGGCGACATGTATTTGGTCTATGCTCCGAAAAACCTTGATATTCCTCTTAAAAAAGTATCAACAGTCTATGCTGATTCTATGATCTCAGCTGCAAGAGCATGGAATATCGCACAAGGACAACCGGATCCCGATGCACCCAAGATTGCAAAAGTAAAAGGTAAAACAGAAAAAGTTAAAACAGAAAAACCTAAGAAATTTGAAAATTGGTTGCGTAAGAATTTTGGTGCAGAAGTAGCTGAAGTAACCGAGTATGCCGGCAATATAGGTGTTTTATATTTCCATCTTTCAAAAGCACCGGAAACCGATAAAACGGTCATTGTAACCTTTGGGCAAGATAAAGGTGACAAAAGCATCAAATTAGTTGAAGGCGCACGCTTTGAATTTACAACTGAAAACTGGAACAAACCGGTCATGTCGGTGATCCAACTGGATAAAAAACTAACTACCCCATCTAATGCTCAATTTGACGCGGAATCCGGAAGGGTCAGAATGGCATGGACTGTTCTTTTCTTCTGTCTGAGTGCTATGTTCTTTATCTTCTGGCTGGCACATCGTTTTACGCTACCTAAAGTTGAAAAAGAACGCAGGGAACAGTCCGTTGGCAAAGCCATCAAAGACTTCTTTACAACTTTCGGTTCATTCTTCAAAAAAGACGGTATCGGACTTGCCATTGTTTTCCTACTGCTTTTCCGTCTGGGTGAATCACAGTTGGTCAAACTTTCCGCACCTTTCATGCTGGATACGCGTGAAATGGGTGGTTTGGGATTGACCGCAGGGCAATATGGACTGACCTACGGAACCATTGGTATACTTTTCCTCACATTAGGTGGTATTCTCGGTGGTTTGGCTGTTTCTAAACATGGTCTAAAAAAATGGATATGGTGGTTTGCCATCATGATCAACATTCCGGATGCAGTTTACATTTTCCTTTCATATGCTCAGCCTTCAAGCCTTTGGATCATCGTCCCCTGTGTAGCCTTTGAAACCTTTGGTTACGGTTTTGGTTTTACGGCCTACATGATGTTCATGATCTATATTGCGCGAGGTGAATATAAAACCTCGCATTATGCCATAGCTACCGCATTCATGGCATTGGGTATGATGATACCGGGTATGATGAGTGGTTGGCTGCAGGAAGTCATTGGCTATCAACACTTCTTTATCTGGGTGGTTATTGCGACCATACCTGGCTTTATTCTGCTTAAATTCCTTAAGATCGATCCGGGATTTGGGAAGAAAGTCAAAACAGAAAATTAATAACGTATAACGAATAGTTAATAACGAACTTGAATAGGGCTGAACAATTTGTTTGGCCCTTTTAAATTATAGGGGATGAATGTTGGATATAAAAGAGACTAGAGACAAATTCCAAGAAACAAGCTGAATTTGTGTCTTAAATAACTTTGTGTCAATTATTCAATACCTTTTTGTGTTTCTTTGTGCTCTTCGTGACTTTGTGTGAGGTTCTTCGTATCTCCTTGACATAGCGTAAATTATACCCTATCTTCCCAAGATGAAAATGGCACGCACCATATTGTTTGTATTGCTCTTAGCTTTAAGCGGCTGCTCGCGTTTTGAACACGTGAAGGGTGTACATGTGCTGTTGCAAAAACCCGAAGTAAGACAACGCTACGGTGGTGAAATGGGCGCTCTGGCTGATGAGTTGAAAGAAGCAGGCGTAACTCATGTGATCGTTCCGGTCATGGAAGACGGCACAGCCTACTATCCTTCGGATGTACTTCCCCAACGCTGGGAATATGGAACGGAGCTTCTTGCTTTTCGCCATGCACTTCGCAGACGGAATATCAATTTTGTCGCGCAAATACCGATCTTCCGAGATGATTATACTTATCGTTCACAACCTGCTATACGTGCAGTAGACGAATTTGGCTCGCGCACGGGTTCTGAAAATCTTTCGGCACTTTGTCCGACAGACCCGGATTACCGGGAATATAAATTGAAGGCAATCGAAGAGGTCATGCTAATACTTCAACCCGATGGCATTTATTTAGATAACCTTTCTTTCCCACTTGAACAGACTGATATTTGTCCGGATATGCTTGTTGCTCACAGCCGTAATTATTGCTTCTGCCCTATGTGTTTGAAATCATTTTCCGAACATGCACTTATCGAATTTCCTAAAACTTCTTCCGCAAACGAGATAAATGAGTGGATTCTGAATGATCATGAAAATGCCTGGATACAGTGGAAAACAGGCGTGATCACGACCTTCATGGAAAAAGCAAATAAAAGAATTCATAACATTGATCCCGAATGCAAGATCATGCTCAATGTTCTACCCTGGAAAGAAGATGAACATAATCGCGGACGACAAAGGCTTGCCGGACAAGATGTAAAAACCCTTGCTCCTTTTACAGATAATTTTATCATTAAAACATCCTGCCGCATCCCCGATGAAAATTACGATGCTATTCGCTTGTCACTTCTTGAAGAACTGGAAAACACGGGAACGCAGATTATCCCAACCATTCAGCTGGAAATCGAGCCACCCCATTCGGCAGAAAAAGATTTTCAACATAGCTTGCAATATTTCAAGCATCGGGTTATTGTTTCAGACTGGGGTTACATGCTAAAAAATCGTCGTTATCTGAATATTTTTATTACGGAGCCAATTATATGACCATGATACATCAACTGCTTGAAACAGCAAAAGGTAAAGTTGACCAAGTTATTCTGAACACTCATAATGTAAAATATTTTGCAAAGGATCTAAGTTCAGCTAAGATCCCTGCGTTGATCATCAACAATCGTCTTCCTATCGATGATACTGTGGACATGAAAGACATCCAAGTTTTGAGAACAAAGGGAGTGGAATATTATCCATCCGGTCGTACCGGCATGCCCGCACTTGTCTCTGCTGAAGATGGTTTGGCTCTGCCCGGTTCTGTTTTGGCTACTACAGATAAGAATCTTCTGGAACTTTCAGTATTAGGGACTTATGTCCTTCTTTTAGATGAAAAGAAAATGCTTTCTCTTCTTGAGAACGGCAACTTAGATAACCCGGAACCCAAAACGATGAACATCGTACTTCAGGGTAAACCCGGAAAATGGATCGGCGGAACCGATATCGCGCTTTATTTGATCCATTATTTTCCCCTTCCCGAAGATAAAAGCACCTTGCTTGAGATTCACGGCGAAGGATTGAATGCTCTCCCTCTGAATGAACGCTTTAATTTAGCACGCACTCTTATCGGGCTCGGTTATAAACACCTTCTCTTCCAAGTTGATGACACCGTTATGGCCTTTTTACAAGATCGCAGTGAAGGAGAAGGTCATTATTATTTTCCCGATGAGGAAACAAACATAAATTCGACGATCAAGATCGAACTTCAAAAGATACATCCCATGATTGCATGGAAAGAAAAAGATGGGATCAAAATTGGACCTATAACCGATAAAGACGGACACGAAACAGCGCAAATTTTTATCGGTGGTGATACATCCTGTCGCTATGCGGATATTCAAGCCGGATTAAAACTCATCCGCTATACACCTTTGGCAGATACGGTGACATCCTGC
>JAUVKP010000090.1 GCA_030596185.1 Fidelibacterota bacterium
TGTCGAAGAACACAGTATTATGCGTCATAGGTTCTCACTACATTGCAGATGAAGTTTATTCTTGGATTAAAGCTAAAAATATTTAAAAGTGATTAACGATTCACAACGCGTCACACATCACGCGTTACGAGTCACGATAAAACCGGAGGTTTTATGGACAATTGCATTTTTTGTAAGATTGCAGCAAAAGAAATTCCCTCAACAAGCGTGTATGAAGACGATCATCTCCTTGCCTTTCGTGATCTTAATCCTCAAGCCCCCCAACATATCCTTATTATCCCCAAGAAACATATTGCCCGTATCGAAAACTTAACTATCGATGATACCGAACTTATGGGTCGTTTGCTTGTTGCCGCTAAGAAGATAGCAGAAGATCTTGAGCTTAAAAACGGGTATCGACTGGTATTCAATAATGGTCCCGATGGCGGTCAGGAAGTAGAACATATTCATTTGCACCTCATGGGTGGAAGGAAATTTTCTTGGCCTGCAGGATAAAAGAAGTAAACAGTAAGTAGTAAACAGTAAAAAGTGATAAGACCTGCCAGCTTGATCCACTGAAAGTGGAATGCTGGATGGTCGAAAAAACATAAGTAATTCTCGACCATCCGGCAGACCTGCTTCGCGGGCACCAGCCGGAAGGTCTTCTAACCCTCAGACCCTATACCCCCAAATCCAGCATTTATGCCCTTATTTCTATTTGAAAAAGAGGCTTTTTGTCTTAAATTGCATGATTAAAATTACGAACTGAGAATGTATATATCTAAACTGGAAATTGTGGGTTTTAAATCCTTTGCGACGAAGACTGTTTTGCAGTTTGGACAAGGGGTTACGGCGGTCATAGGACCCAATGGTTGCGGCAAGAGTAATGTTGTTGACGCTATCCGCTGGGTAATGGGTGAACAGAAAACACATCTTCTCCGCTCCGAATCAATGGTAGATATTATTTTTTCGGGATCAAAAAACCGAAAACCCGTGAATTATGCAGAAGTTTCGCTAACAATTCATAACAGAAGCGGAAAACTGGGTGTCGCTTATACCGACGTTCAGGTGGGTCGTCGTCTTTATCGTGACGGAAGTAGTGAGTACCTTTTAAATGAAGTCCTGTTCGTCTCAAAGATATTCAAAATCTTTTTATCGATACCGGTATGAGCAATAATGCTTATTCTGTGATCGAGCTCAAGATGGTTGAAGAGATCCTGAATGAAGATAAAGCCCAGCGGAAACTTCTTTTTGAAGAAGCTGCGGGTATCAATAGATATAAATCCCAGCGTCGCTCTGCTAAACGCAAACTCGATGCAACCCAGGAAGATCTTGCCCGCTTGGAAGATATCGTTTACGAAGTTGAAAGTAATGTCCGTAGTCTAAAACGCCAATTGGGTCGGTATGAGAAATATGAAGGCTACGCAGAAGAACTGAAAAAACTCGAGATCACGTTGGCACAGACAAATTGGTATGATTACGAAGACAAGATCATACCCCTTGAAAAGCAGCTTTCGAACAACCAAGTGCAAAATGAAGAAACAGGTAAGCAGTTGGGTATTGAAGAAGCTATGTTGGGCAGTTATAAGAATGAACTGACAGGCATTGAAAAAGAAATGCAGTCTATCAATGATGTATTGCAAGAAATGAATGAGAAGATCAATGCCGAATCATCTAAGCGTTTGGTCTGGCAAGAAAAAATCGCCAACGCTCAGCGAAATAAAGAACGATTACGGACCGAGAAAGAGAATGCTAAAACTCGCTTGCAGACTAATATTGAATTACAGGAAACTTTATCTTCACAACTAGGTGAAGATGATCCTGAATTGATTAAGATGCGTGAGGAGTTAGATACAGCCCGAACAAATTTTGAAGAAGTACAAAAAATATTTCAGAATGCGGCCCATAAACTTGATGACATGCGGCAAGATGTTCGAGAACAACAAAATCATTTAGCTGATATACAACAACAGATTCTTCGTTTGCGTGATCAGCGCAAACAGTATGCACGTCTCCAAGATGAAGAAATTCAACGACGGGAACAATTGATCACGCGCTCCGGAACTCAGGAAGAACAGGTTGTTTCTCTTAAGAAAGAATTGATCGAAAAAGAAAAAGAACTTGAAAATGTAACATCTCTCGTTGAAAGCTCAGAAAGTGAACGACGTGAGCTTGAAAATAATATACAGGAATTGAATCGCGATATTGTACATCGTCAAACGGCCTATGAACGCAATCGTAGTGACGCAGCTTTTTACGAAGATCTGGTAGAATCACTTGAAGGTTATAATCCCGGTGTTAAATATGTCATGAAGACACTCAAACATCCCGGGATAAGAGGCACCGTAGCTGAATTGATCTCAGTGGATGATGAATATACCACAGCGATCGAGATTGCACTGGGAAATGTTGCTAAATATTTAGTCGCAGAGAAAAAATCAGATGCCATGGATGTAATCGAAGAACTTAAACGGACACAGCGTGGCCGGGTTAGTATTGCACCCCTGGATGTCATGAAGAAACGTGTTAAGCCGCCAATAAATAATCCTTTCAAAGATGGTAATGTTCTTGCCCATGCAGTTGATATTGTGCATGCCGATAAAGAAAATCACTTATTGATAGATTATTTTCTCGGAAATGTTCTTGTCGTTAAGTCTTTGCGAGACCTTTCTCAAGATGCTCTTAAGGATGGTCGTTTTCGCTATGTAACACTTGATGGTGATTATATGGACCAGCGAGCCATGATACGAGGTGGAAAAGGCAGTAACAGAAGTCAGCAGATCATTGGGAGACAGGAAAAACTCAATGAATTGAATAAATTGGCTGAAAAGTTGAAAACCGATCTTGAAGCCGGTAAGGCTGAACGCGAAGAATTGGAAAAGAAACGCCTGACACTGATCAAAGAGATCGGTGAAAGATCACGTTCTTCCAAATCTCTCATGCACGAGCACATGGAACTCGAAAAGAAAATGTCTGCTTTATCTTATGCCGTAGAACACCAGCATGACAGTATGGAAGAGATCGACAAAAAAACCGAAGACTATGCAAGACGCATCCTTGAGATCGATCGTCAAGTCACAAGTTCAGAAGATTCTTTACAGGCAATAAAATCGGATGAAAGCAAAGCCCAAACTGATCTTGAACGTTTCCGTGCGGAATATGCAAGCATCATGAATAAACGCGATACATTGAACGCGGAATTACAAGATATGCGGGTTGCTTTGATCGCTCATGAAAAAGAAAAAGATAATGTCCGTTTCCAATATAAAAATGCAACTGCTACGATCGAAGAGATGACAAAACGTCTCGAAGAGATCGAAGAACAGCATCTTGATCTTAATGCTCTGATCAGCGATGGCGAAAAGACCATGATATCTTTAAAAGATATTTTAGAAAGTCTTAGATCAGAGCGGGAAAAAGAACGGGAAAAAAGAGATACAGTCTATAAACAACTCAGTGCAAAGCGTGATCAGATCCAGAATGTAGAACAAGCTATAACAGAGCGACATCGCCGCCGCGAAGATGTTTTTGAAACCTTGCGCGATCTTGAGGTTAGAGTCAACGATTTTCATTTAAGACAGAATCAGCTTAAAGAGCGCATGTTTGATCGTTATCATATTGATATTTTGAAACGTCCTTACGAACCTATGGATATGGATTTGTCTGAAATGGAAGACAAGATCCAGAAATTATCACATCGAATTGAACTTATCGGTCCAATCAATATGGCGGTTCGCGAGGAGTATAACGAACAATCTACTCGCTTGAATTTTCTTAAAGAACAACGTGATGACCTTCTTGGCGCTGAAGCCAGTATCACGGAAACTCTTGATAAGCTTGATAACGAAGCACGAAAACAATTCACTGAGATTTTTACTCAGATCCGTGAAAATTATAAAAAAACATATAAGCTCTTTTTTGAACAGGGTGAGTGTGATATTCGACTTGAAGGATCAAATGACCCACTTGAGGCGGATGTGGAAATATTCTCTCGTCCTAAAGGACGACAGATGAAATCCTTGCGTGCCCTGTCCGGTGGAGAGAAAGCTCTGACAGCCATCGCGTTACTCTTTGCAATTTATCTGGTCAAACCTTCCCCATATTGTATTCTGGATGAAGTCGATGCTCCTCTTGATGATACAAATGTTAAACGATTTACACATGCGCTCAAACATTTTACCGAAAGAACACAGTTTATTATCGTTACACACAATAAATTGACCATGCACGCCTGCGATTATCTCTATGGAATCACCATGCAGGAAGAAGGGGTTTCTAGTGTTGTCTCTGTAAAATTCAAAGGCAACGAACTCGAAAATTTAAAATAAGAAGACTAGCCATGAAGAAATGCACACTAATATTATTAGTGGTATTATTCAGCCTTTTATATGCAAACGATTTTCGTTTCTATGCTGATTATGCCACATTTTTCGATAATGAAAAATCATTTGTTGAATTGTACTATATGTTGCCTCGTTTTGCAATGGAACACCAAGAAACGGCGAATGGCGATTCATACGGTAAATTTCTACTGGCTGTAAATATCTTTCAAGGTGAAGAAAAAGTATATGCCAAGACACTGATGATTGATGATGTGCTTTCGGCAGGTGATACATTAAGATCAAATGACTTTATACCGGAAATATTGGCACTACATCTACTCCCGGGTACTTACCGTATGAATTCAATGGTGAAAGATATGAATTCCGGAAAATTGTCTGAGCGCCAAGGTCCCCTTGAAGTGAGAGCTTACGATTTGCCTGTTCTGAATATCAGCGATATTGAGATCGCTTCTTACGTGGGATATACTCAAGATGCAAACAAATTCACCAAATTGGGAACATACGATGTGGTTCCACAAGCGAATCCTGAATTTGATAAGTATATGGGTATATTTTACACCTATTTTGAAATTTACGAATTGACGGACGGAGGAAAATATACTTTCTATAGTTCAATGCGAGATCTTAACGATGAGATAGTTTTTGAAAATGAAGTTGTAGAAAGAGTATCTCCTGGAAAATATGATGTGATCATTGACTATATGGATATTCGCGAAATACCACAGGGGATCTATGATTATCATGTCGTTATCAAAGATGAGGATTCCGGTGAAATTGCAGAAGCACGTAAGCATATTTATATGATCAAGGAAACTGAAATGGATCTTTTGGTCTATGATGAATATTCTTTCTTTGATGATGCCGGCTTGGATTCGATCTTTTACATTCTAAAACCCCTGATGAGTCAAGCTGAGCTCAAAAATTACCGTAATGCCCGCATCGAAGGGAAACGGCATCTTTTTGTGGAATTTTGGAAAAAACGCGATTCGGACATGAGCACAATCGTAAATGAATATTATATTGATATTATGGAACGCATCAGATATGCTAAAGAGACTTATACTTATCTT
>JAUVKP010000246.1 GCA_030596185.1 Fidelibacterota bacterium
AACTGGTAAGAACCAAGTCCGTATATGGCATTTTCGAATTCTCGATGTAGATGAATGGAAGGACCTTCAGTCTGACCTTCGTTGAACCAACCATAACGCGAATTAAATATGCCTCCTGCCGAAATATAAGGCCCGGAAACCAAGCGGGCGGCAATGCAACTTGAATAATCAAATCCACCGCAATTACAACCGTGACTAAAGAATAAGGGCGTTGTATGATCAATACCGTTTACCGTTGTAAAATCGGAATCATTGATCTGATCTGTAGAAAATTTCATAAGACGAGTAAAATTTGCATGACCATCATGATGTACAAAGGAAGTGCCTTCAGCCAATTCACTTTTAACGGTTGCCTGTTCCCAGAAATCGGTACTGTCTTCATCATACCATTTATCGATCTGCAGATTTGCCGGAAGTCCCTGTGTCGTATAACCATTATCGTTTCGTAATCCGATCAATTGCTCTAAATAATCCGATGCCCATGATTCAGGATCTGCATAGAGAAATTCACCAAAAAATGTTTGCTTATTCAAATCACCAATAACAGGCTCCACTTGATAGCGTATGCTCTTATTGATCATATTATTTAGTTCTTCTAAAGTAGATACCGGCAACCGACCGATCGCCAGTTCAGGGAAGAGATCAGCCGCATCATAACCAGTCGTATCATTATACTCACCAAAAATATTATTAAGGTTAGCATCCCAAGTTCCATCAAGAGCGGCATAATAAAGGTCCGCAGGAATATTATCGGATGATACAAAATTCCCACCGGAAAGCACATCGCAACTTAATCCACGGTATGGAATTTTAGCCCCTCCAAGCAATACATAGTCCAGTCCTTCCGAAAGATATAATTCACGAATAATATTGCGCGCTTTTTCTTGCCAGTCACGTCCGGCTACATCACTTAATTCAACATCTATTGAATCAATAACTTGAGTGACAATGCCATATTTTAAATAATGATCTTTTAATCTGTCAAAAGCTGATTTAAAAGCAGGAGATGTTATGATCAACATTCGCTCAAGGTCTTCCGTCGAGTTTATGGGGTACTGAGATAGAACTTCCGGATTTTGTAACATTTCCTGTAAAATGCGCTGGTGTGAGTGAGATATTTTTGGAGTCGAAACTTCATTTCTAGTCGTTATTTTCAAGGTCATGGATTCTGCAAGCTCTACATTCCCCGTTTTCGGGAAATAGATCAAAGGATCAATAGTTCCGATCACAACACCAGCTCCTCTGAACCAATGGATATTCACATTAATATTTTTTGCCGCATATTGATCGATCTTATAAACTTCTTCCTTTTTTATAAATCCCTTATTTGAAATACCCCAAGATAAAGGACGATCTGGCTGTTTAGGTAAGAGAGGAAGCATAAGTGGGTATATTTTGCTTTTATTTACTACTATTTCGGCATTTTCCAGTGTTTCACCCGGAGGTAAAAGGATCTTGATAGGATAATTTGGCAATAAGGGTTCACCCTCGACACCTATTTGCATACAACCCGGTATTTCCACCAGCATATGCCCTGCTTGTTGAGTAAATTTTACCTGAGTAAAAGAATAATCATATTCATAAACCGCAGCAGACAAACAGGAGACAAGAAAAACCATAAGAAGAATTACATATATTTTTTTAATCACTTGATCACCAGTATTTTTTGTGAATCAATTTTTACACCATCAACTTTAAAAATACAAATATAAATGCCACTGGACAAGTCTGAAACATTAAATACTTCCCAACGGTATCCGGCCGCCTGTTGTTTATTGCATAGAGTTCTAACTACCCTGCCGGTGATATCATACAGTATTAATTCCACTCCGGCAGTTTGAATTAATTCATAATCAACGATCACCCTTTTATTTGCAGGGTTCGGATGTATGCTAATCAAGTCTGATGTTTCCGGAGCAGGCTGTTGTAATGAGAATTTGCCTTTTTTTACCAGAGCTTTAATACAGAAGTTTGCTGTTGTATTTACCGTTTGCAGATCAATCCAAGTTCCCCCTATGTTGAAAATGCTTTCATTTGGAGCAGCTGTGGAGGGTACTGTGGTTAAAGCAAACACAGTTTGTCTGTATAAAGGTGGAATCTCAAGCAAAATAGGAATCTCAGATGTTCGATCGTAGGGTTGCCCACCCTTATCCACATAGAGATAGACAAAAAAAGAATCGCCTTCCATGAGAACAGCTTTTTCATCAAGATCAATGGTATGAAAACCTGCATGAAAAATTGATCCGGTTTGTGAAAATACAAATTCGCCTCTTTCTAAACTTGTCCGATCTCTAAATAGTTTTATCGTAAAATTTACAGAATCTGCGGCAGTAAAAAAGCTGACAGCAACCAAAGTATCGCGGGATTCGGCGACAAAAATATTTGTCGCTTCCTGCACATCCAGGGTATCACGCCAACCATGATAATCATGATAATAAATACTATCGTATTTCATTATTTCCACTTCCTGAAAAGAAACACATCCCATCTCAGGATTCCGTCCGGCATGTTTGTCATAATAGGATATCCAAAAATACCCATAACCTCCCCAAGCCGTGCCCCAGTCAGTCCCCCAACTGTTCTTGCACAACCAGGCCCCCGGATTAGTGGCTACTGTTGTTAAGGTATCATCCCAGCCAACGATAGCAATAGAATGATTAGGCTCATTTGGATCTGATGGTGGTTGGTAAAAACTTCCATTTGTTGAATCATCAAGGAAAAGATTTGTAGCGAACATACAAGTACCAACTGCACCATGATCCATGATCTTTTGTTTTATTAGATCAATATTTGAAAGATCGTCTTT
>JAUVKP010000263.1 GCA_030596185.1 Fidelibacterota bacterium
ATATCGTTATTAATAAAGGGAGTTATTTGTTCAAAAACCCCTCCGGCGGAAACACTGTTTTCAATTAAGATCTTTGTCCCGGATTTATATACCTTTGCCTGATTTACTGTGTAAAGAATGGTTCCGATAAAAATCAATAAAAACATAATAATCACAACGTGAATACGTTGCATGACTACCTGTACCAAATAGCGTAAATCCAGTTCATTTCCTTCGTTCAACGAAAATTTTTGAACCATGTTTCTGTTCATGTTTTCATTTGTATATTCCATAGAAATCCTTCCTTTATTAACAATTTTTAATTTAATGATTTATTAGACATAAGTCTATGAGTTTTTCTTTATTTTTTTCGGCATATTCTTTTGCCGCCAAATAGGTATTTTCAATATCACCCTCAAGGATAGCTTCTTCAATATGATGTTTTATTTTTCCAATATCCGGTCCCGGTTTTAATTTGAACATTTGCATAATTTCATGTCCATCAAGCGGAGATTGAAAACTGCGCAATTTATCTTTTTCATCCACTTCGTTAATACGTTTGGCAACTTGTTCAAAATTGTTACGGTAGCGTTTAACCCGTTCTTTGTTTTTGGAGGTAATATCAGCTCGACAGAGTATAAGTAATGTTTCAATATCATCACCGGCTTCTACCATTAAGCGGCGTATTGCACTGTCTGTAACCTCTTCCTTAGCAACAGCAATAGGACGTAAATGCAGTCGAATCAATTTTGCAACACGTTTAATATCACGGGATGGAAGACGCAACTTTTTCGCAATCTTCTCAAACATGCGTGCACCGACTTCTTCATGACCATGATAAGTCCAACCGACATTTTGAACAAAGCGTTTAGTTTTTGGTTTCCCTATATCGTGATATAGTGCCGCCAGGCGTAAAATAAGATCATCGCTGTGTTTTGCTGTATTATCAAGTACTTTTAATGTGTGATAATAAACATCTTTATGTTTATGCCCTTCCTGGGTTTCCACACCGTGCAAGGCAATGAGTTCAGGAAAAAGATGGGACATTAAACCCGATTCATAGAGCAAATTAATTCCGAAGGATGGGGTTTCGCTTTCAAGAATTTTAAAAAATTCATCTCGGATACGTTCTTTTGAAATAATATTTATACGTTCCGCGAATTTTGTAATTGCCTCGAAGGTATTTGTATCTATTTTGAAAGAAAGCCGGGAAGCAAAGCGAATTGCACGCAACATGCGTAATGGATCTTCAAAAAATGTTTCTTTTGGATCAAGAGGGGTAATAATGCGTTGCTCTTTGATGTCATGCAAACCTTTGAACGGATCGATAAATTCACCAAATTCATTTTTATTAATACAAACGGCCATCGTATTAATAGTAAAATCACGGCGTCTCAGATCTTCATTCAAATTCGTTGACTCTACCTTTGGATTGCGTGAATGTGTCTGATACACTTCTTTTCGCGCGGAAACAATTTCCAATCCCATTCCCTCTAATGGAATCATAGCAGTTCCAAATTCTTCAAATTTGACTACCGGAAAAACCTGAAGTGCTTCTGAAACCGCATCCGCAAAAGCGAGTCCGTCTCCTACCACTACAATATCAATATCTTTATTTTTTCTGCCTAAGAGCATATCGCGGACAAACCCACCCACGAGATAGGTTTTAATGTGAAGAGTATCCGCCACATCAGAGATCTGACGAATCAAGGCATAGGTGCCTATTTGGTTTTCAAGTAATTGTTTTACATTCAGTTTCATCATGTGAATTTACATATATTGTTTGAATGTTGAAATATTTTTTACATAAAAAAGTAACCCCGCCATTAGGCGGGGTTATAAGGGTTTCCGGCGATGTCCTACTCTCCCACACCGTTTCCAGTGCAGTACCATCGGCTCTGCTGGGCTTAACTTCTCTGTTCGAAATGGGAAGAGGTGTCTCCCCAGCGATATTGTCGCCCGGAAATAATACGAATTTTCAAATATATTTTAAAAATGGGTGGACAAATGATGCTACAACAACTGACGCGGCTACCTATAATATTGAATTTAAATACTTGTCTAAATCTAACGGACAATTAGTATCACTCGACTGAACACATTACTGTGCTTACATCTGTGACCTATCAACCTTGTAGTCTACAAGGATCCTTAAGGGAAATCTAATCTTGAGGTGAGTTTCGTGCTTATATGCTTTCAGCGCTTATCTCATCCGAACGTAGCTACTCTGCGATGCCACTGACGTGACAACATATACACCAGAGGTTCGTCCATTCCGGTCCTCTCGTACTAAGAATAGCTCCTCTCAAACATCCTACGCCCACGACAGATAGGGACCGAACTGTCTTACGACGTTCTGAACCCAGCTCGCGTACCGCTTTAATCGGCGAACAGCCGAACCCTTGGGACCAATTTCAGCCCCAGGATGCGATGAGCCGACATCGAGGTGCCAAACCTCCCCGTCGATGTGAACTCTTGGGGGAGATAAGCCTGTTATCCCCGGAGTACCTTTTATCCGATGAGCGACGGCCCTTCCATTCAGAACCGCCGGATCACTAAGCCCTGCTTTCGCACCTGCTCGACTTGTAGGTCTCGCAGTCAGGCTTCCTTTTGCCTTTACACTCTACATACGATTACCGACCGTATTGAGGAGACCTTAGGGCACCTCCGTTACTTTTTAGGAGGTGACCGCCCCAGTCAAACTGCCTACCAGATACTTTCCCAT
>JAUVKP010000004.1 GCA_030596185.1 Fidelibacterota bacterium
CATACCACCGGTCAGAATGGATCGCTCAGGATGATAATATCCTTCCCGTGGATTAACTATTTTATTGTAGGTGGCTCGGCTATAAAGTTCTATTGCCTCGGTTTTAAAACGGTACTCAGCTTTTGCATTTATGCCATAGAAATCATTATTTATGATCGAGTCGGGTTCGCCCGTCCGAACAAAGTCGTAATTAGCTTGCATATTTGCACATAGGTAATGGTGTTCGGAATCATGTTTTACTCCTGCTTTGATCCCGACGTACTGGTTTGCAGACTGCCTTAATGCCAGGCGTGATGAACGTGCTTTTGTGTAAATATGGACATAAAAAGGATCCGGATAAACAGCAAGTTCTGCAATTGGGTGAATTGTGCTTGCTGAGATTCGTAAAGAAGCATGACTCATAAATAATTTAGAACTATACCGGATACCGGGAAATATAAGCCAGGCCGGACCCTCGCGGTCTTCGTGATGATAATACCAGTAATGAAAATTTGTGTATGCTGTAATAGATTTAGCAAATGAATATTGGAGTCCGACTAATTCATGATGAATATCATAAGTTCTCGAACTGGTATCAATTTGCTCAATGAGATTATAATCGATACTTCCAAGAACCTTAAATTTTGTCAAGATTTGATAATCAAAACTCAAACCGTTACTACTTATCTTATGATTGGTAATACCTGTATTGAGAGTAATATTTTGGTCGTTTGTAGTATGATAATACTCAACAGCTCCTTTTTTATGTTGATAATGAAGTACCGCATCCGTTCGATATGTGGAACTGGGACCTTTGTAATTTACAAATTCCAACCCTGCACTCCAGCGATGTGGGAAAGAGTAGGGAGTATATTTAGCAACAATATCACTTGAAATTCCGAGGTTATATGATCTGCTTTCATCATTAGTAAAGATTTGGCTCCAGGAGCCATAGCTTGATGAGGAATCTTGATAATCGTGATCAAAAAGAATAGCACCGGGTTTTAACCATGAAGTTGGATAAGAAATCAAAGCAACCCGTTTGTCGGGATCAAATGTCGTATAATCTCCCCAGCTTTCAGTACTAAATTCGTAAGCTCCAAGAAAACTCAAGGTTAACAAGGTCAAAATTATTAAGCGTTTCATGCATTTTTCTCCAGATAATGTGGGTAATTTTTGTTTACATAGCGCAAGATAATAGGAAGGATTACTGCAAAACTGATAGTATTTGCTATCATATTTATGAGGTAAAAGGGAATACCACTGACAATTGAGGCAATGGTTTGTTCAAAAGTAAAACCGGAAGGAATTGTAAAGAAGATCGTTGTGATCACATTATAACTTATTGTAAGAAAAAGACCTGCGAGTCCGAACATGAAAGCTGCAAACCATGGCTTTTTTTTGATCATTCGGGGAATGAAGTTTCTGTACGAAGCACCAACGGTCGAAATTAAAGCAAAAGAGACCAATTGAGCGATCAATAGCATGGGAAAGGCCAGTGAGGAACCAAAAGGATTGGCGATACTGAAGATCGCTTCACCAATAAGCGCAACAAACAAACCACGTTTCCATCCGAGAAGTAAGCCGGATAGAAATGTAATAACAGTTATGTACTCTAAGTTAGGTATATAAGCGAAGGCATAGGCAAGTCCGAGAAAAAGAGCAAGAAATATGCCCGTTTCTGCGATTTTACGATTTTTTTTCAGTGTTTGTTTTGTCTTTTTTTGCGGAGTGTTCATTAGTATCCTTCTGTGGTTTATAAAGTGGTACGCGGAAATAGTTTTTTACGGAGGTCCATTCGCCGTCATCCAGTTCTTGGTTGATCGCAGTCTTCATCATATCCATACGTGCATCCAATTCGTCAAGGTAGTGGATCAGTAATGCTTCGGGGAAAACCGGTTTCTTGGGAGATTGATTTTCATACGTTCCTTGATGTGACAGCAGGATATGTTTAAGCTTTAAAGCAAGTTCATCGGGGAAATCCTGAAGACCGGATATAGCTTTATCCACCATATTATAACCCATAACCACATGACCCAGAAAATTACCTTCATCAGTATAGAGATTGTTCGGGTATCCGCTAAGTTCATCCAATTTGCCAATATCGTGCAGTAGTATTCCAGCGATCACCAATTCCTGGTCCAGTTTATATTGCTTGGCAGCATGAATGCCAAGGTTTAGCATATAGACCATGTGCTCAAGGAAACCACCCATTGTGGCATGATGCAGTCGCAAAGAGGCAGGATGTTTTAGTATCTTGTCCTGATTATTAATGATTAGCAACTGTAAAAGGGCTAATATGTGAGGATTATTCACTTTATCGATTGATTTTTCGATAAATCGCCATAATTTCTCGGAATTTTTCTCCGATTTCGGTAAAATCAGTTCCCAAGAGAAACCTTTTGAGGAAAAATCTTCCTCATTAACGGGTACGATGCGCTTAATGTTGAGTTGACGGTTTCCCCGATACTCTTCAACAATAGCCCGGACACCTACGGGTGCGCCAGTTTCGATCATGGGCTCGATTTCACCCGCATATTCCCAAATCTTACCGATTATAGTTCCTGAACGGTCAGATAAAATTACATCCAAATAAGGTTTTCCATCCCGTGTTAATTTTAGGTGTTTTTCCTTTAAAAGCAGATAGGCACGGACTTCCTGGTTCGTTTTGAAGCTCCGTATGGTTGATAATGGTATGTTCTTTTTCATATTTGTCTCCCCCGTTATTAATGAAAATGTATAAAAAAAACTTTGCATTTAGAAGAAAGTATTTTAATTTCGCTCAAACTAAGCAAGCAAAGAGAAAATATAATAGGAAATAGTATGAATAAAACTACTATTGGGCGTCTGGTTTTAATAACATTGATTATGTCATTTGGCTTATCAATGCTTTTTGCCGGTACTACGGGAAAAATTTCCGGTCAAGTGATCGACCAGTCAACAGGAGATCCGCTACCCGGATGTAATATTTTGGTAGACGGAACTATTCTGGGAGCTGCAACAGATATTGACGGGAATTATTACATTCTGAATATTCCTCCGGGAAATTACACCTTACGATTCATGATGATCGGATACGGTCAACTTAGAATGACGGATGTAAATGTTCAAGTCGATTTTACTACAAGCATTGATGCATCCTTAAGTGTTGAAGTAATGAAAGGTCAGGAAGTGACCGTTGTTGCTGAACGCGCCATGATCCAGAAAGATCTCACGTCGACAACGTCAGTTGTAGGCGCAGATGAAATGGAATCTTTGCCTGTTACCGAAGTGGGTGACGTTCTTGCTATGCAGGCCGGCTATGTTGATGGATCGCTACGAGGCGGACGACGCGGTGAGGTCATGTACATGATCGACGGTGTCCCAATGACCGATTCCTATGACCGCTCTTCCACTGTAGATGTTAATACGTCTATGGTTCAGGAACTGCAGGTCATTTCAGGTGCTTTTAATGCTGAGTATGGCCAGGCCATGTCCGGTATTGTTAATATTACTACAAAACAAGGTTCCGATGATTTCGGTGGCCATGTTGAAGCATATTTTGGCGATCATATCAGCGGTCATGGAGAAATATTTCCACGCGTCAATCGTGTTGAACCTTTTTCAATAAATAATATTGAACTCGGTATTCACGGTCCTATTATCCCCGGCAAGCTTTACTACTATTTGAATGCCCGTCACATTTATTATGACGGTTCCAATAAAGGTCAGCAGCGTTATACGCCTTTCGCGTATGCTGAAAAAACAGGTTTCAATGAAGTAGCCCTCTTGGATTCAAACACAATGTTGGGCTCCGGAGATTGGGTTGACATGGGTTGGAACCGGAAGAATTATTTACAAGGTCAGTTGATCTATCGCTTAAACAATAAAGCTCGCGTTTCTTATAATATGATCTATGATAACAGACGTTCTCAGAGTTATGATCGTGGCTGGATGTACAATCCCGATGGATTGGGAACGAGTGATAATATCGGACAGACTCATATTGTGAAATATCAGCATCAGCTTTCACAAACAACATTTTTTGATCTTGCTTATACTTACGGTAATAAATTATACAGAGGATATTATGATCATTTTGAGTTGACCGATGCGGATACAAATCTGCTGGTTCATCCCGAAATGCAAAATTCTTTCCCTTATCAATTTCATATTGGCGGTACACAAAATGGTTGGAATGAGAGAAACAGTGGATACAATCTTGGAAAATTCACCATGACATCTCAGTTGAATCAGACACATCAATTAAAGATCGGTGCCGAATACAAACAAAACCATCTGGCTTGGGAATCATGGGAATATCGTCCGGCTGCAAATGAAGAATCCTTTAATTCGACTGAACCCTATATCACCCCAACTCGCCTTGCAGATACAACGATTTACTCCAGTTCCTTTGAAGTCAATCCGGTTGAATTTTCGGCATTTGTCCAGGATAAGATCGAGTTAAAAGATTTTATTGTAAATATTGGTGTGCGTATAGATTACTTTAATCCCCAATATGTTGTTCTTGCCGATCCAAGTGACCCGGATATTTATAATCCTATCAAACCCGGAAATCGTTTTAATGATATCAATGGGAATGGTGTTCAAGATGCAGGTGAATCAAGCAAGAGCATTGAAGATCGGGAAGCATACTGGTATGTGGATGCATCTCCAAAAGTTGCTGTGTCACCTCGCTTAGGATTTTCTTTCCCCATTTCCGATCAGGGAGTATTTCACTTCTCATACGGACATTTCTTTCAAACACCTAATTACACTTATTTATATAATAACCCCAGTTTTCAATTGGGAAGCGGTACAGGACATCAGGGAACGATCGGCAATGCCGATCTTGAACCCGAAAAAACCATTGTGGGTGAGATCGGATTACAACAACAACTCAACAGCAATTTATCGGTTGATCTGACCGTTTATCTAAAAGATGTGCGAGACCTGACAGGTACACGTGCGGATGTGATCGAGGTTTTTGGTGGTTCTAAATACTATTCTAAGATCGTCAACAGTGATTTTGCAGTGATCAAGGGTGTGACCTTTTCCTTGAATCAACGTGATCCCAGCGGTTTTTATGTCGGTGCCGATTATACCTTCCAGATCGCTGAAGGTACAGCGTCAGATCCTTATGCTTACATGAATGCCGTTTCAGGCGGTTCGGATCCGGAAGTTCAATTATTATCGCTTTCATGGGATCAACGCCACACCGTCAATGTTGTGGGTGGTTATAATACTCCTTTTTGGGGTTTTAATGCGGTTGCCAGTTATGGCAGTGGACTTCCTTACACGCCGCGCGCAAGTGAAGATATTACTTCACTGCTCGAAAATTCAGAAAGCAAACCTGCTACATTTAATGTTAATGTTCAGGGATTCTATCGCGCTCAGATCGGTTCACTAAAACCGGAATTCTATATTCGTGTTACAAACCTCTTTGATACACTGAATGAAACAGGTGTTTATAATGATACGGGTCGTGCGGGATTTACCAGCGACCAGGCACGGATCGAAGCATTGAATGTTGCGATTCCGGTCAACACGATTGCAGAATTATTTAATTCACCCTATAATTACTCTGAGCCACGGCGCATAGAGATCGGTATGAGGATAAATCTATGAAAACTATAAAAAAACTGATCTTAAGTTTATTTATCATTACTCTGGTTTTCGCACAAAGCGGACCGGAATACCGGCGATCAGCCGTGCATAATGCCAACCTGGTTCGTACTGTTTTTGGTAACTGGGGCGTGGTTGGCCAACCCACCGGGAAAGGTCCTCGTGGTGCATGGTTGTTTGATACCAATGGCTATATTGGAGATATTTCTCCGATGGTTGGCGCAGAAGTAACTTATTATGATGCCGATCAGGACAGTACCTATACATTTAACAGTGTTGTGGTATGCCCTATTGACCGTCCTCGTACTCAAGCAGAAGAATCCAATGATGGAAAGCTCTGGACATTTGAACCGGTCGGTGGATTTTTTAATGCCAATCAAACTCAAATTGCAATGAGTACCAATCCGAATTCATGGCCTGCTACTTGGCCGGATAAAATGGGTGATGCAGATGATCCCGGCTGGAAAGATTCTTGGAATGGATATTTTGGTAAGAGTGTTTTTTCTGCCGATCAGGAAAGTTATTATGTTATGGACGATAATAATGACGAAGAATATAATCACCGTTCGAATACTGCCGGTCGCGTTAGCGGATTTCCCGGTTATAAATTTAAACCGGACAGTACGGATCTAACCCGTAATGGATTGGGACTGGAAGTGAAAGTCCGCGGTATGCAGTGGCAACAATTTCTTGCTTCTGATGTAATTTTCTGGCTCTATGAAGTAACAAACACATCAACAACAGATTATAACAAAGTCACATTCGGTATGGTCTGTGGAACTTATCTCGGCGTGACAAGCACGGAAGATTACGGTGAATATGACGATGATTGGTCATTCTTTGATGTTGAAAATGACATTACCTATACCGGTGATTTTGACAATAATTGTAAACGAAATCCCAAATGGCAAGGTCCTGTTGGATTAGTCGGTTATGCTTTTCTTGAAAGCCCCGGCAATCAATATGATGGTATTGATAACGATGCCGACAATAGCGTTGAAACATATCCGGCCTTGGCTTTTTCGGCTCCAAAATTCACAGCAAGTGATTTTGATACTGTTGTTTACAATATGGGTGATCAGGTTGTGGTTATCGATAATGATTATAATCGTTCTCTTGTCACCATTACAACAGATCCTCAGGTAATTACAACACGGGGTATGACCATAACCATCGAACCGGGTGTAACACAACTCATCGAAGGAAATACGATCGATGAATTTTATAATGTTAACCAAAATGTTTATGATGGAATTGATAACGATCTTGACGGTTTGATAGATGAAAATTACATCTACCATTATCGCCAGATCCGTATGAAACAGGAAGCAGATAAATATGATATAGATAATGATGGTGATAAGGATGAGATCATCAATGTTGTTCTTTATGATAAATTGAACCCCGTGTCTTATATCGATTATTTTACCGGATTGGGCGAGAGCGACCCCATGATCGATGAAAAACGTGATGATGGTATCGATAATGACGGTGACTGGAATATGGCTTTTGATGATGTGGGTGCCGATGGTAAAGATAATACCAATGATTATGGTGAAGGTGATGGACTGCCAACAGCCGGCGAACCGAATTTCGACCAGACGGATGTCGATGAATCCGATCAGATCGGTCTTTCTTCCTTTAATTATTTTACTCCTTCCAATGAATATCCCATGGACGATGATGATCTGCTTTGGGATTGGATGAAACCGGGGTATTTTGATCTGCCGACCAATATTCAGAATGGTGAACCTGTTGCCGGTGAAGATGGCGACTTTATTTACGGTTCAGGTTATTTCCCGTTACGAGCAGGGGAGACACAACGATTCTCACTAGCTCTTGTTTACGGACATGATCTGGATGATCTTTATAAAAACAGACTGACTGTACAAAAAATATATGACAGCGATTACCGTTTTCCATCACCTCCCGAAAAACCAATTCTAACGGTTGTACCGGGTGACGGACAGGTAACCTTGTATTGGGATCGTGGAGCGGAAGAATCCATTGATCCGGTAACCAAAGAAAAAGATTTTGAAGGTTATAAGATTTACAAAGCAACCGATTCGGATTTTAATGAACTTTATACCGTCACCAACGCAAATGGTGTTGTAACGGGTTATAAAGCTTTGGAACAATACGATCTTGATAATGATATTTCCGGGATGTTTGAAGCAAAATCAGAACTTTTCCAGGAAGCAGATGGTTATACCGTAAATCTTGGAAATAACACCGGATTGCAACATTCTTATATTGATAATGATGTGATCAATGGTAAACAATACTATTATGCGCTTGTTGCTTATGATCGTGGTGATTCAGATGCGGATATTTACCCTTCAGAAAATACTAAGTTCATCTCTATTCAGGCGGATGGTTCTGTGATAACGGATATTAATACGGCTGTCGTACGTCCTCAGCCTGAGGTTGCGGGTTATGATGCTCTTAATGAAAGCACCATGCTCTATCATGAAGACGGTCCAGCTACCGGTGAGATAGCCTATAATGTTCTTGATGAGACGAAATTAACAGATCATACTTATCGCGTAAGTTTTTCGGATACAAAAACAGACAGTATTGATAATAATGACAACGGTTCTTTTGATCTTGAAGATCCAAGGGAATACACGCCCTATACAACTTCATATACCGTTATGGATATTACCGGTTTCACCGAAACCGTGGAAGTGGATACATCATATACTTATCTTGTAAATGAACATTTGATCTATCACAGTTTATTGATCGCTGAAGCAGATTATCCTGATGATTATATTAATATAGAAGAATTTGTTATAGATACACTTCGTGGCCGAATTAAATTGATCGGTGGCAGTGCATATGAAAAAGCTGACTACGTTCTTAACTATCAATATTATCCGGTCTACCAGAGTGCTAATATTTATGGATCGCCCTACGCGGATGAAACCAAGGATTCCGATATTTTTGACGGAATTGAATTGGATTTCACAAATCATTGGAAAATACAAAAAGATGAAGAAGCAACAAGCTGGAATACAACAGATGGTCGCTCAATGGATTTCTCGATGAACTCTTTTACCTCTGTTCTTGATGGTGATACTTTGGTCGGCATTCCATATCCTGCAGACTATGAAATGCGATTTACGGATTCCACAGTTGCCGGATATACGACACCGCAAATTCTAATTGATGAACTCTATTCTGGCTTGCCATCATTTCTAAGACCCACTCCCATTAGTACAAATTTCTACTTGTACAATGTGATCGATTCAGTGGTTGTACCCTTTATCTTTTCAGGCGGCTATAAGAACAGCTCGGATATTTATGAATTATCAAACGGGGCTATGCTGTCAACATTCTTTTACTTACCTGATGATACGGATTATATCAAGTCATACTACTCATGGGTCATCACCTTCAGGAATCAGGGTGAGGTTGATCGATTTAATAATGGTGATGTTTTAAGCATGATAACTGAAAAACCCTTCCGTAACGGAGATGTTTTTGAGTTTACAACTGAAGCGCCCGAAGTTAATTCCGATCTGGCAACGAATTCTTTAGAGAATGTCCAGGTTGTTCCTAATCCCTATATTGTTGCGAACAATATGGAAGCGCCGCTTCCACCTGCCGTGACGTCCGGGCGAGGGGAGCGCCGTATCGAATTTAGAAAACTACCTACGGATGCGAAGGTCTATATCTTTACATCAATGGGTTCTTTAGTTAAAACCTTGAATCATGATGGCGATATTCACAATGGCACCTTAGCTTGGAATCTAAAATCCAGTGAAAATCTCGATGTTGCTTTTGGTGTTTACTTCTATGTGATCGAGTCCAGCGCGGGTAAAAAATCCGGGAAGATTGGGGTGATCAAATGACAAGGAACAGGAATAATACTATGAAGAAATACATCTTTACTTCATTACTGATACTTGCCATTGGAAGCGGTCTGTTCGCACAGGATAAGGTCGGAACTACCGCGGCAAACTTTCTAAACATCCCCATTGGCGGTAAAGCTATTTCTATGGGCGGCGCTTATACGGCCATCTCTGATGATCCGACAGCATTGTTTTGGAATCCCGGTGCAATGTCACGGGTTGGACGCTCTGATGTTTATACTTCAATTACAAACTATTTTGTAGATGCCCAGCATACCTGGTTTGGTGCACAATATATGCTGACCCCCAGTGACGCTATTGGAGTAAGTCTTAACAGCTTAAGCTATGGCGATTGGGAGCCTGTAACAACAGTGGAAGCACCCGATGGAACAGGCGAATATTGGCAAGCAAGTGATATGGCATTGGCTGTGACATATGCACGAAATATGACCGATCGTTTTTCGATTGGCGGCAGCATAAAATACATACACCAACAGATATATAATGAATCAGCCTCAACCATCGCAGTCGATCTTGGATTGTTATTTATTACACAATTCAATGGACTTCAAATTGGAGCAAGTATCCGAAACTTTGGTGGTTCACTTGAAATGCGTGGACGTGACTTGCTAACACAAGTTGATCTTGATCCGGAAAGTCAGGGCAATAATGAGAATATCGTATCTTACCTAAAAACGGATCAATGGGCAATTCCATTGACATACGTGATCGGTGTTTCCATGCCGGTAATTGATCGTGGTTGGAACCGGCTTGTACTTGCAGCTGATGTTATGCGACCAACGAACGATGCTCAGACCATTAATCTGGGTGCGGATTGGCGTATTGCCGATATGGTAAGCTTACGAGCAGGTTATCAGTCACTATTTAAAGCTGAGCGTGAGAATGGCTTGACCCTCGGCGTGGGTTTAGATCTTAAAGTTTCCGGTATGGCTATCGTATTCGATTACAGTTTTCAATATTTCGGAAAATTGGGAATGTTAAATACGACATCTCTGGCTTTAACGTTTTAATGGGTTGTAAAGACGCAAGATATTGTATCTCTACATCGTAATGTTACTTATAAGATGGAATGAATAAATATAGAACAAGAAACAAGAAACAAGAAAAGGAGAAAAACAATGAAAAAAATTCTTGTAATCTTAATGGTCATGTTGGCTACGTTCGCATTGGCAGATATCAATGTCACCTACGTAGTAAACATGTCTACACTTACAGGTATGGGTGCAACAGACTCTACCTATGAAGTTCAACTTCGTGGATCGGAAGTCGGTCCCGTTGGTACCGATAACTGGTACAACATTTTCCTTACATGGGGAGATGGCTCACAAAATGCCACCAATGTTGGTGGTGATTACTGGGAATTGACAGTAGCTTATCCGGATTCAATGGCCAGTTGGCGCATGGCTTATAAGGTCTGTTACAAAAGCGATACAGATGAAGGATACAACTGGGAAAATGTAACTATCCCAGGTGGTAACCGTATGTTTGTAATGCCGGTATCAGGTGACACTACACTTCAGCCCGCATATGTGAACAATGACTGGGATCCACCCTATACACCTACAGATTCCGTGGATATTTTCTTCCGGATCAACATGAGTGCGGATGAAGGTTTTACTGAAACAGATCCCCTGTGTATGGTTGGCGGACTTCCTGCAGGCGGTGCCGGTACCAATATGTGGTCACCGGGTACCTATGTTTTGACCCAGGAAGGAAGCAGTGATTTCTGGAACTATCATCTAAAATTAGATCCGAGCACACTTCCATTGACAGATCAGATGTATCGTTACCTTAATGGTACCGAATGGTCAGATCATAATGAAAACCTTCAGGGTGCATACTTTGCCGGTAACGAGAACCGCGGTATCAGCCTTGGAACAAATGACACCACGATCGCTTGGGTATGGTGGAATGACATCCCCGGTGGAAACTTCGAAGGCGGCGACACAGCTGACATCGTTTTTGGTGTTAATATGGCTGAAGCCGTTGAAAACAACGGTTTCGAAATTGGCGATACTCTTGAACTTCGTATTGGTTATGAATTAAGTTCAACTGAAGTTCTCGAAGTTGAAATGCTTCAGGTTCTTGGAACACAAATGTACACAGCAATTCTTACAGATGTTCCTCTGGTTTTTGGTGATTATCTCTATTATCAGTACTATCTGATCAAAGATGGTCGCGAACAACGCGAAGTATATTATAACTTTGATTATGATGGTGATACACCTTCGGCTGCTGAACGCCGTCGTATTATTATTGCTGATGCAGACGAAGAAGTCGCTGATATCTCAGCTGATGGTGGCGATGAACGTCGCATGCCCTTCTTCCGCAACAACAACCCATTAACTCAGGATGTTACAGTTCACGTTGAATGTGACCTTCGTCCGGCATTTGCAACTGTTGCAGGCGGTAAAACACTTGAAGATATTCAAGGTTCACAAGATATATCTTCTATCACACAGATCACAGGCGTTGCCATGAACGGTCCTTTGTCAAACACTGGTGAAGGCACATGGGCAGGCTGGGGTTCATCTTTGATGAGCGATAGCACACGCAAGATGTGGGATGATGGAACTCACGGTGATGCAACAGCAGGCGATACTATTTATACCATTACTTATTTTATGTCACCGGACAGCGGTCATACCGTCGGTCAGGAATGTAAATTCGGTATTAATGGTGGAGACAATGAAGGCGGTGAAGGCGGTTATGGTAATAACCATATCGTTAATATTGATGACTCACAAGCTGAAAGCTATCTCTACATTGCTTTTGGTAGTATCAACCCGACTTTCTACAGCGAATGGACTCCGACACCCGGTGTTGGTGTAGAAGATGTTGTTGAGACATATGTACTGGCTCAGAACTATCCGAATCCGTTCAACCCTGTTACGAACATTACATTTGCTCTTCCGACAAGCTCTGACGTTA
>JAUVKP010000210.1 GCA_030596185.1 Fidelibacterota bacterium
AACTATTCCCGGAGAGCATCCCGTTGTTCCGCTAATGGTGCGTGACACACAAAAGACGGCAAATATTGTTTTGCATTTGAGAGAAAACGGAGTACTTGCAACCGGATTGAACTTTCCAGTTGTTCCCAAGGGCGAAGAAGAAATCCGCTTTCAAGTATGTGCTGATCATACAGTAGCAGATATTGATCAGGTGCTTGAAATATTAAAACATTTTTCGGAGTAAATGATATATGATACAGATAGTAGATAAGTACATAAAAGAACGCTATAAAGATAATTATCAGCAAGTGCGTGATGAAGCACGCCTGGCTTTAAAGACATTGATAGCAAGAAACGGAAAGGGAAATGATTTTCTGGGTTGGCTGGATTTGCCGGATCAAACGCCCGCACACCTTGATCATCTAAAAGAGATTGCAGAAGAAATACATCGATCGGGTGATTTCTTGGTATGTATTGGCATTGGTGGCTCCTACCTGGGAAGTAAAGCATTTATTCATGCTCTTTATGGTGAAAACCATCGGATAAAATTTATTGGGCATCATTTATCGCCACTTGAACTACACGATCTATTGGATGAATTGGAAGAAAAAGATTTCTATATCAATGTTATTTCTAAATCCGGTACAACAACTGAGCCGGGTGTAACTTTTAGGATACTTAGAGAATTTGCCGAGAAAAAATATGGAGATAATGCTAATCGTCGTATTATTGCAACGACGGATGCAAAAAAAGGTGCTTTACGAGAATTGACCCGACAAAAAGGATATCGCAGCTTTATTATCCCCGATAATGTAGGTGGTAGATTTTCTGTGTTAACACCGGTAGGCTTATTACCTATCCTAGCTGCAGGGGCGGATATGGATCAGATTACCCGTGGTGCAGTATCCGGCTTTAAATTCGCTTTAACGGATAATGAAGATAATCCCGCTCTAAATTATGTAAGCAGTAGAAATCTGTGTTATCGTGATGGTAAAGCAATTGAAATAATGGCTTCTATGGAGCCTCGGTTACATTATTTGTCTGAATGGTGGAAACAGCTTTTTGGCGAGAGCGAAGGAAAAGAGGGCAAAGGTATTTTTCCCGCTTCGGTTGATTTTACTACCGATCTGCATAGTATGGGACAATGGATACAAGATGGTGTGCGTAATATTTTCGAGACCTTTCTTGTTATTGATCACTATCAAAAAGATGTTATAATTCCTGCTGACGATGCCGATTTAGATAAATTAAATTATCTTGCAGGTAAAAAACTGAGCGAAGTTAATCAAAAGGCATATAAGGGGACAAAACAAGCACATGAAGATGGTGGTGTCCCAACTATGGTCATTCATTTTGATTATCTTGATGAAGAACATTTAACAAAACTTTGTGTCATTTTTGAGGTTGCTGTTGCGATTTCGGGATACATGCTGGGAGTTAATCCTTTTGATCAGCCGGGTGTGGAAACTTATAAGAAAAATATGTTTGCTTTACTTGGAAAACCCGGAGTTTAAATGAAGAAAACAATAAAAATATTACTTACCTGTGTCTTGACCTTAGGATTACTATTTGCATCTAATATTATAGAGATCGCTCCCTATCCATGGTTGAAAGTCAGCTATATAGGTGAAGCTAAAATCTTTAATACAAGTTGTGAAAAATTGGCTTATGAAGATCCTTTTTATCACGCACAAGGTGATACTTCCTCGTATATCAAAGTGATGGAATATGTACCAAATGAAAATGATAATGATCTGTACTCCATCCTTTTCTCTATTGGAGAAAGCGGAGATTCCCGTTATGAATTTTATCTTGAAGGAGAATTTCAGATGCCGGTTTTCATTCTGCATACGGATCATTTGGATTTTCTTGGGGATGGCATTCTTGTTGCCCGCGGTTCCATGAATCAAATGTTCATGCGGAGTCGGAAATACAAAATATCAAATGCTAAAATCAAAGAATTAAAGCAACCATTCTATACCGTAGATGTACAGAGCGAAGCAACAAAGAATTTTGATATATATATGACGAAACGTTTAAGTAAGGTGATCGATCATATTGGAAAAGGCGATAAAGTTTCAGTTCTTGTCGCAGAATTTAAAGATAAATATGATTATTACCTTGTGCGCTCAGAGTTGGGATTAACAGGGTGGGTAAAAATTAACCAAGGTCTTTGGGTGGATGAAACACCTATTAGAGACCTATACTACCATGGGGACTAATGAGTCATTTTGAAATTATTATGCTGATCTGTTTCGGGGCGGCATGGCCGTTTTCGATCTTCCGTTCATGGAAATCCCACTCCACCAAGGGAAAAAGTCTTCTTTTTATGATCATTGTTATGATAGGTTATATTGCCGGAGTACTACATAAATTAGTATTTGATCATGATCTTGTTATCTATCTTTACGGTCTTAATTTCTTTATGGTAGCTATAGACGTAGCCCTGTATTTACGTAATCGCGCCGATGAAAAGAAAAGCGAAAAGACTGAAGCATAAAAACATAACAGATATAAGTTGTTGTTTAATATGAGCTAAGAGCAATATTAGATAAAAAATTATTATATTTCAAAATAATTGATTACATTATAACAGTTAACAAGGATAATCATATGGACATGGACACTCATAATATTGAAGAACTTGAAGCTCAGTTAAAAGCTTATCAGGATGAACGTGAGCGCATCAAACAATTGATGGGTCAGATAGGTGGTTCAAGTGATGTTAAACGCGATAAGATCGTGAACTGGGTATTTATTGTACTGATAATTCTGTTGTTTACTTTTGATATTGCAAGACATTTCCTGCATTGTGGAAACATTCCTCTCCCTCCCTTATTCTCTATTGAAATTGGTATTTTGCTTGTTTCAATAAAAATCATTTGGATGATCAATCGGCAATCCAAGGTCGATCATTTTCAATTTTGGATATTAAATTCAATTGAATTTCGCATCAATAATGTCTCCAGACAATTGAATGAAGTGCAGAGTTCTATTGAAAATGCCGGAATAGAAGAGAAAAAAGAGAAATAATTAAAGAAAATCGTTTTAATCAAAAACACACATTTCGGGTGTTTAAGCGTTCATATTTAACTTTTTAGATGTGTACCATGAATAAACGACAATTAAATCTTCTGGATGTATTCTGCATATCAACCGGAGCAATGATATCTTCGGGTATTTTTGTGCTTCCGGGAATTGCATATGCAAAATCCGGTCCTGCTATGATACTTGCGTATATGTTGGCGGCTATTCTAATTATTCCGAGTATGTTC
>JAUVKP010000129.1 GCA_030596185.1 Fidelibacterota bacterium
GGCTCGACTGTGTTTGGGATTTGCGAATCGTGCAAAATTGCAGAACGGATGGTTTCAGCGTTTGATAATGCTGTTATGACCTATCCAATCTAACCTTCGGGGGTCGTTCAATGGCAGGACAGTTGGTTTTGGTCCAACCGATCGGGGTTCGAATCCCTGCCCCTGAGCACGTGAACAAAAAGCCTGAGCATATATATTCAGGCTTTTTTTTATAAGGTGAAAAAAATGGGAGTTGCAATGAAAGACAATGAATTGAAAGTATTTTCAGGGTCGTCCAACCCCGAACTGGCAAAGAAGATTTGCCAGGCTATGGATATTGAGCAAGGCGCATTGACAACAAAGAAGTTCTCTGATGGTGAGATATGGGTACGTTTCGACGAGAATATCCGTGGGCAGGATGTATTTATTATTCAGTCCACCGGTCAACCCGCCGACAACCTTATTGAACTGCTGATCATTATTGATGCCGCAAAACGATCATCGGCAGGACGGATCACAGCGGTATTGCCATACTATGGGTATGCAAGACAGGATAGAAAAGATCAGCCACGTGTTCCTATTTCAGCTCGTCTCTTCATGGATATGATCGTGAAAGCAGGGGCGAACAGGATCATTGCAATGGACTTGCACTCGATGCAGATACAGGGATATGTTGACATTCCATTTGACCATTTGTTTTCTCGTCCGGCACTGATGAAGCATTTTCGGGAAGAGGGCATTTTTGATGACCCGAATTTGATGGTTGTTTCACCGGATATGGGATCGGTTGCACGTTCGCGTTCGCTGGCCATGTACATGCATAAAGGATTGGCTATTATTGACAAACGCCGTACATCACACAATAAAGCCGAAGCGATGAATATTATAGGTGATGTAAAAGGCAAACGCTGTTTGATCTTTGATGATATGGCTGATACAGCCGGTACGCTGGTTGCAGCTGCAAAACACCTGAAAGCGGAAGGCGCTTCGGAAGTGATTTGTGCTTTTACTCACGCTGTGCTATCGGGCCCGGCAATTGAGCGTTTGAAAAAATCAGAATTTTCCAAGATCTATACGACGGATACAATTGCGATTCCGAAAGAAAAGATCTTGCCAAATATGGTGGTCGTGAGTGTTGCCAGTATCCTGGCTGCTTCCATTCAACGTTCGCACGAGAATGAATCGATCTCAGACTTGTTTTATGAATTCAATGTCGAAAGTTAGAATATAAAAGGAGTTATATACAATGACAGAACTCGTATTGAAAACAGAAGTCCGCGAAGGACTTGGAAAAGAAGCTAATAAAAAGCTTCGTAAATTGGGAATTATCCCAGCTGTGTTCTATCAAAAGAGCAAAGCACAAGCCTTACAGGTAAATGAATTAGAATTCACACATATCCTAAAGGCAGGAAATCAGCTGGTCGAGCTGAAAATTGATGGAAAAAAGAAAAAAGCCCTTATCAAGGCTATTCAATTTCATCCAGTCACTGAGAGAGTCGTTCATATTGATTTTCAAGGTGTAAGCATGAGTGAAGTTGTTCAGGTATTAGTCCAATTAAACTTTATAGGTTCCCCAGCTGGTGTCCTTGAAGGTGGATTGTTCGAAGTTCATATGCATGATATTGAAGTTAAATGTAAAGCTTCAGAAATTCCCCAACAGTTGGATGTCAATATCGAAGAACTGGTAATTGGTGATACCATCCATATCGAAGATCTTGATTTTGGTGACCTTGAGATCATCTCCAATCCTGAAATGATCGTTGCCGCTGTTGTCATACCTAAGGTATATAAAGATACCGAGGTCGAAGAAGGTGAAGAAGGTGAAGAAGGCGAAGGCGAAGACGGTGAAGAAGGTGAAGAAGGTACTGAAGGTACTGAAGGTTCAGAAAAAGAATCATCAAAAAAAGAATCATCAAAAAAGGAATAAGACATTGAAAGCTGTCGTAGGTTTAGGAAATCCCGGTGCTCGCTATCGCAGAACACGCCACAATGTGGGCTTCATGCTTGTTGAAGAGCTTGCATCCCGCTATGGTGTAAAATTCAAAGGCGGTAAGGGCGAATACATGATCGGAATTTCTGAAAAACTCGATACAGCTTTTATTAAACCACTTACTTTCATGAATAACAGCGGAACAGCTGTTAAAGATATTGTAAAGCGTTATGACGTAAAGTTGGAAGATATGTTAGTCGTTTATGATGATCTGGACCTTGTCTTGGGCCGTTTTAAAATTAAAAAAGACGGTTCCGGCGGGACACATAATGGAATGAAATCTATTATAGATCATCTTTACAAAGACAGTTTTCCACGTTTGAAAATAGGTATTGATGTTGCCGGTCGCAGAGAGAACGGATCTTCTGTGGACTATGTCCTCAATAATTTTTCACGAGCTGAAAAATTGCAGATCCGGGATATTTTGCCCGAAGCAACAGATGCAGTGGAATGTTTTATTTCACAAGGCCTAGAAAAGGCTATGAATACCTATAATCAGCGTCAGTAATCTTACTAAAAGGAGACTACATTGAGATATTACGAAATGCTTTTTATTGTTCATCCAAATTATGAACAAGAACGTCTGGATGCTGTCATCAGCTCAATCCATAAAGAGATCACCGCTAAAGGCGGAACACTCTTAAAAACAGATAATTGGGGAAAACGCAAGTTGGCTTACCTGATTAATAAACAACGTTACGGATCATTTATTTTATTATATTTTGAGACAGATCCTGCTATGATCCAAGGTTTGCAGGAATGGATGGAAATCCAAGCTCAGGTATTGCATCAAATGATTATTCGCCTTGAAGAAAAACCGGAATTGTCAGAAGTCAGTGAAAATCCTGATTCAGCCTCTTCAGCTCCTTATAAAAAAGCTGATCGTAGAGAAGAAAGATACGTAAAAGCACCGGTTAAAGAAGTCAAAAAAGAAACTGTTGTTAAAGAAGCAGTTATTGCTAAAGAAGCAGTTATTGCTAAAGAAGCAGTTGCTAAAGAAGCAGTTGCTAAAGAAGCAGTCGTTGAAGAAGCAGTTGTTGAAGAAGCAGTTGTTGCTAAAGAAGCAGTTGTTGAAGAAGCAGTTGTTGAAGAAGAAGTCGCCGTCGTTGCTGAAGAAGACCTTGTTGTTGAAAAAACAACAGAAGAAAAAGGAGAATAACCATGGCTTTTACATCCAGAAAAAAAATCTGCAAATACTGTGAAAACAGAAAGAACACGATAGATTATAAAGATTATAAAAATCTTAAAAGAGCGATCACCGAACAAGGTAAGATCATCCCTCGTCGTGTTACCGGAACTTGTGCAAAACATCAGCGTGAACTGGTTCAAGCGATCAAGCGCGCACGTAACGTCGCTTTATTGCCTTACTCATACGATGTAAAGAATAGCTAAGAGGAGATACAACATGAAGATCATATTGAAAAAAGACGTTGAAAATCTCGGTAAAACCGGTGATGTTGTATCCGTGAAAGACGGCTATGCGCGTAATTACCTGATCCCGAAAGCTTATGCTATCAAAGCAACCCGCTCAAACATGAAAATTGTTGACGAATTGCAAGCCAATGTAGCAAGAAAAGCCAATAAAGCTGAAACAGCTGCAAAGAATATTGCCAAGAAATTGCAGGATATTTCTGTTACAGCTACAGTTAAAGTTGGTGAAGACGATAAGCTTTTTGGTGCCGTTACAACTCAGATCATTGCTGAATTGGTTGCCGAAAAAGGTATCGAACTTGACAAACATAACATTATCCTTGACGAACCGATCAAAGAACTTGGTGTTTTTGATGTGTCCGTTAAAGTTGGTGCCGGCATCAAAGCCGAAGTCAAAGTTTGGGTAGTTAAAGAGTAACTAGAAACTAGTGACTAGAGAAAATATAGTAGGGGCTCGACATGTCGAGCCCTTTTCTTTTGTGCATGGAAAAATGATAACGATGAATTATGAACGATTAACGATAAACGCCCTAGCTCGTAAGAGCGTGCTTTCTTGTCATCTCGACCCCTTCTTCGCTACCAACTTCGCCAAGGCTTCGCTGGTCAAGAAAGCTACGAAGGGCAGGCGTAGTGCCGTGCCGGCCGAAGTCTTGACGTAGGCTGGGAGAGATCTCAAAAGCCCAGCTGATTTTTAGTAAAGGTTGCTTTAAGAGCGACATAAACTAATTGTAAAACGAGGAAGAATTATGTATACTACAAATGTCAACAAACAATTAATTAAAATGAGTAGCATGAGTTTAAGTAGTCAAAATATGGTACAATTGCTGTTTTTATTAGTACACCTAATCTTATGTTATAAGGCTAAATAATTTTCATTCTAAAATAAATCGAGATACATAAAAAATGGAAACAGAGAACTTTGATAAACTGATAGCAAAAAGGCGACAATGGGTTCAAAGTTCTAAAGAAAACAACTTTGACTTTGATAGCATTCTTGCGGGGATTTATAATGATCCATCCCAT
>JAUVKP010000060.1 GCA_030596185.1 Fidelibacterota bacterium
ATTGTTCTCGAAGAATTCGATCCATGATAAGTTTTTCTAAGGCATCTGCTGCAGATTCAATATCCCCTTTTGGAATAATAAACCCGGTTTTACCATTTTCAACTACTTCGGGAAGTCCACCCTCATCAGATACAACAACCGGTTTTTCACAAGCGCCGGCTTCAATAACTACAACACCAAAACTTTCTTCTAAAGAAAGAGCTGCAAATATATCCAAAGCATTTAAAAACTCCGGGATCTTATCATGCTTAAGCTGACCTGCAAAATATACATCTTTATCTACGCCAAGTTTTTGGGTTAAACTAATAAGTTTATTTTTTGCAGATCCCTTACCCGCTATACCAAGTTTTAATGGTAATTTCCGGTGCTTCTTTGTAAGTATTGCGAACGCTTGTATGAGATGATCAATAGCATATTTATCTTCAAGAGGTTTTGCTGTACCAATTACGATATCTTCATTATCAAAAGGGAATACTGTCTTTTTTGAAATGGTTTTGTCGGCCTTGAATACTTCAGTATCAATGCCAAAAGGTGTAACCTCAATGTGTTTCCGGGTAAATATATTTGTTTGTTTGGCCATAACATGACTTGTTGATAGAATCTTATCTGCCCGGGATAGATTTGATCTTATTATTTGTTTATGAATAAAAGATCTATTGGGAAAATGAAATACATCATAGCCCCAAGCCGAAATGATCAAAGGATGAAATCCTGACCTTGCCCCCAGAAGTCCATAGCTTGACGCAAAATGGGCATGTACAATATCCGGAGCAAAAGCGGAAATTATTCTTTTTAAGTTTGGGATGACCTTTAGATAGGAAAGTTTATTTAGTCCTCCCCATTTGGTCTTATACTGACTTAGATTATAAATTGTATATGTAAATTGACCCTTAGTATTTATATAATCACTGCCGTCAAATTTATTCAAACTGAACAGATGAATAATGTGACCTTCTTTTAAAAGAGAACTCACCCATTTTTTCGTATGTACCGAATCACCGTCAGCTAGGTATAAAATACGCATATCTTTTATCCGCTTTCTTTTTTTGCTTTGTCTTTTTTAGCTATTATGCGTCCAAAAGCAACGTGAAGACCTAAAAATAACCATAGTAGCGGTTCCTCAAAAAACCGTCCTTCTGCCTGAGAGCTAATTAAAATAATAATTATTGAAGCTACTATTATTAGTGAATACGCTTTTAGCTTTAGATCTTTCGTTCGATAATTAATTCTAAATTGTTTATACACAAAGATCAAAAATATACAAAATATACAAAATCCGATAATACCTTGCTCCGCAAGAATTGTTACAATATAGGTATGCGATAGTGTTGCGCTGTTTATACCCCATGGAAGTAAATCAAGATATCTTTCAATCATCATGGTTTGAAATCCGCCCGCCCCAATACCGTAGATGGGACTGCCGATGAACATTAATGCCCCTCCTAGCAATAAACCTGCCCGGGTGCCAATATCATATAGTGCCAATCCCTGTTCTCTTGCATCCATCAATTGCATAAAAACGGGAATAGCAATTAAGGTAACCAATATCAAGCCAATAATTATTCCTCTCCGTTGACTGCTTTTTAGAAAGAAAGAAATAAAAAGTAATGTAACAATAAATACCGCAAGCCCTTGTCTTGAAACTGTCAGTAATAATGTAATTCCGGCAATTACAATTGATATATCCATAAATTGAGGCTTTATGATGTATACTTTTTTCAATCTTAAAATCAGTAAAGAAATGAGAATTATTACAATAAAACGAGCAAAAATATTCGGATCAAGAAAAGTTGCTGCTGCCCGTCGTCCATTATCAAACCAAAGATAGTAATTGAAAACATATTCAAAGATACCCTCCAAACATAGAACAACCCCAACAATGATCAATATTTTCCAAATTAAGGAAAAATCCTCTTCTTTTCTAATAAACTGCGTAACCATTGTAAAAAACAGGAAATATATTACATATCGGAATGTTTCAATCAATCCTTTTGACATATCCGGACTGATCAATATAGCCGATAAAAAATAATACCCGATAAAAATAGCCAGAATATAGGTGATCTTATGCTTAATAAAAGGAACGAGATGTTTAAGATCACTTAGAAACCAAATAATAAAGGAATAAAGCATAAATAATCTTGCAAGATCAAAGACCGAATTAAACATTCCATCTTTAGCTTCAATTGTTTGAAAAAAGGGTATAAGAGTTTTTGTTACTTCTAAAGGGATCAAGAAAATAATGATCCCGATTATATATTTTCTGTCTTTTATGATCAAGGGGGTTAATGAAAGAAAAATGAAAAAGATCCATAGAGCAAATACACCTTCAATAAAATCCATTATTACTAAAAACAGATATACAATATTAATAGCAATTAATAGGATTAAAGGCTTTATATCAATTCTTTTTTCATTCAACATGAATGCTACTTGTCTTGTGTTTCTTTTAGGAGGACATATACGCCGGAGGTTAACAATGCAAACATAAAAGCCGCTATGACAATGACTGCTTTTTTAGGCTTTGCCTTCCGATCTGGTCGATGGGCATAGTCCAAGACCTCAAACGTTGGCACAAATTTAGCCTCGCTGATCTTTGCTTGTTCATACAAAGGGCCCATAAACATCAGGACTTCGTTGAAGTATTCGATCTTTCGTTCCATTTGTTGCATGAAAATTGAGATTTGTGGAGCCTTCTTAAGATCAATGAACAGGTCTCCCTCTTTTTTGAAAAGATCTTTATACTGGGTTCTCATATCATTTAGAGCAATTTCCTGGATCTCTATCGTTTGCTGACTCTTATTGGTCTGCTTCATGATCTTAAGTTCAGTTTCTTTTATAAGTATCTGATATTTTAACTCAGTTGCAAATTCAACTTCTGTTCTAATCTGATCTTCAACACTCAATACATTATTCGAATTCATAAAATACAATAGTTCATTTTCCAAGGTCCCAAGGCTATCCAAGATCGTTTGCATTTGGGATTCAATGAATACTTTTTCTTCTTTTCCAAATTGCGTTGCAAGTGAAGAGTTGATACTATCCAGAAGGAACACAACATAATTTGACATATCGGCAACGCGCTCCTGATCCTTGTCAAATACTGTAATGACAATTTGGTTTTCATCACCCAGGCTCACACCGTAATTTTTTTCCTGAAATCTCTTTACGGCCAGGTCCATCCATTTTACATCATATTCCTCTACAAGATTATAGCGTTTACAAACCTGCTCTTTTAGACCCCGGCTATTTAAAATCGATAAATAGCGATTTGTGGGACCATCAGCTGCTCCAAAAAGATTCATTGATCCGACCTGAAGGCTGGACATATCTAATACCTGTGATTGAGGTCGTATAACTTGTGCTGTTCCGGCATACCATTTAGGTAATAATAAGCTGATCCCAATAGCCAGCAAACTCACAATAACTGTAAAAATTCCGATCAACCATTTATTTTTCATGAAAATTTTAAAATAATCGCGCAATGTAAGATCTTTTTCCATCATAATTCCCTTTATAGTATTAACTACCTGATGCAATATAGGCAGTTATTAACGTTGCGGTTATCGTAGCAAGCATTGAAATAAATGTCAAGACCGATGTCTCACCGATCAATACATCATCCAATGATCTTTTCACAAGAATAATATCACCACGTTGAACTTGGGCATCATCAATCTTTCTGATCTTTTCGTCCCCTCTAATAATAACAACACTTTTGCTGTTACCTTTTTCGCTTACTCCTCCGGCCATAGAAATATAATCCATGATTGTATGTCCAGGAATAAAATTTAATGTAGCGGGTACGTTTACATGACCTGAAACAACGACTTGCGACAGTGTGGCAAATTCAACCCTGTCTCCAGCTTCTAATTGAAAAGAATTCATTCCTGTACTGGTTAGGAAAATACTATTACCGTTTCTTATGATCAAAACATTTTTAAAATCAATCTTTTCCGATAACTGAAGTTTCCTTCTTTGAAAATCCCCCAATGACTCACCGGGAATAAAAGGAATCAATCCGGAGGTTGACACCGTATCGAAATAACTCGTGGAAGTCCTATTCTGAGATGTTATTGAAATAAAATTGTTAACTCGAATCGGACCATATACTGAAATACATTCGTTTTCGATATCGGCATATGGAATAAATACACTTTCTCCCGCATGCAAATAGGGATTCATATTCAAATCTCCATTCACATAGAAATCATAGATATTAACCTTGCGAGTTTCATTTTTCGATCTTATTTCTATTGCATAGTCTTTACCTAAGTTATTTAAAGGTACGTTCTGTAAAAGATCACTTAAACGCCATGAAGCATTTATTGAATATATGCCTGGACTAATAACGGCACCGGCAATCGGAATTCTCAAATTCTTGATATTGTAAAGTGTAATAACATTGTAAGCACCAGCTACTTTCCTAATTTCCTCAAGCGCTTGGCCTAAGGGCGTACCGGAAACCTTGACCTTGGCAACACCGGGGATAGAAATATTCCCTGTGGGGAGAACAGGAATAATAAATAGTGACTGTTCATTAACATTTTCGACTAGGAACTGATCCCCAACACCAACAATGTACGTATCTGGATCCAATTCGTTTTCTAATTCCACGGGGGGTGGAATGACCAGAACCTTACCCCTTGGTGCTTGCTGTTCACTACTAAGCGGTAATTCAACCGCTATAGAAATGCCGGCAATGAACATGAAAACCAAAATTCCTATGATAATTTTTTTCAAAACAAGACTCCTTTGTGTATACTATTAGTCCTATTGATAATAAAACCAGCTTATCATATAAATATAGTTTATTTCTTGAAAAATTAAAAATTCTTTCTCTTAATATAACTACTTGTTTAATAACATCTTTCCCGTAGCAACTGCTACATTATTTATGTCCAAGCGATAAACATACACACCCGAAGCCAAATTTGTTCCATCAAATATTATTTCATGCTCACCGGCATTGCGGTAACCTTGAACAATATTTTGCACAAGTTGACCCCGAAGATCGTAAATTATAATATTGACCTCTGCGGGTCGATCAAGATTGTAAGCAATAGTCGTCATAGGATTAAAGGGATTGGGATAGTTCTGTCGCAAACTGCAAGCTGAAGGAATGATCGTCTCCGTGCCTACTTCGACATCATAACCCATAAACTGTAAAACATAGCCTGCAAGGTTCTGCCGCTCAATGGCCGTTGTGATCGTTTCAAAAGGAAAACCCATGGTTACAACTTTTCCGGCTTCGCTTCCACCGGAGAACGTTCCGGAAAAACTGACTGCTGCAGTATATCCATTACCATATTTTAAAGCTTTTTGTGAACCACCGTAAACTCCAAAATAATCCGGATAATCTTCTTCATAGGTATCTGCTTCACTGCCATCATCAGAGAACTGACAAGACAAGGGTGCAAAAACCGTACCCGTTTCACCTGAAACGGAATAATTTCCGGCATCATCGCCGGTATATGCTGCTTTTAGGTAGTTATGTATAAATGCTTTATCGGCAGTGCTTCCCTTATTGTCCAGATCCCAGCCAATTTCAGAGCCACTAACGAAGAATTTACCTCCCTGTTTAAGGTAAGATTCCACACTATCTTGTTCAACACTGTTAAAGGTTTCATCAGCGGTACTTTCATCTCCGCATATCCACCAGACAAGGTTATAGTTCTTAAGATCAACATCACCGCTGATGACAGCTTCATTGGCACAAGCTTCATAGGCAACAGCCCACTCATCCAAAGCTTTTGCAGTACTGCTGACAAAATTATGTACAGGTAAGCCATATGAACCTGTACCGGAATATCGATCGAAACCATCGACCACGAGAATTTCTTTTCCCGAAGCCGATCCTTTTGCCGCATATATATCAGAAGCATTATAATTGGCACTGTCAGATTCTACATATCCTGCAACAAAATAATCGTAATGAACATCATTTGCCTGAGGGATCGTGACTATTTGTATCCCTTTGCTTACTGCTGAAGCAACACCATATTCACTTTGACCCATTGATTTTCTATATACTTTGTATCCGGTAAAATCACCACTTTCATCAGCTGTCCAGCTTAGGGTCACACTATCAAGTTTGCTTGTAACAGACAATAAGGTCGGTCTGGGAGCCGAAGAACTTAGAATATTGTTATATCGAATCGGAACATAACCAGTGATCTGGCTCAAGGTCCATGTGTAATATCGTGCAGCCCAACCCGGTGTTCCACTGGATGTTTCTTCTATCTGAACCAGTTTCCCATCGTTGGTCCATTCTACGACCATACGGATATGTGATCCGGCTTTGTTGGTTGCATCGGCTGGTAAAAGATCGTTAAAACTGGAAAGCTGTGTAGATACTTCATGAAATGTTCTTGTTGTTTTACGACCTGATGTCCAACAAATACTAACAAATCCGGAGCAATCTGCTCCAACACATCCGCTCCAATCCACACCGGCGGACGTATTCATATCGCCTGCCAATTTCCCGGCAGCAACACCTGCATCAAATTCGGCTACCGTATTATAACCACCCCATTTATAGGGAACACGTTGATTTTGTCCTATGACGATCCACGTGGGTGTTGTAACAAGTGAGGTTGTTCCAATATTTGCTGCTGTTGCGGTCCAAATATGCTGAACATACTCATCAGCCGTAACAAGTGCCTGGGATCGAGTGACCGATCCGGTGGTTTTTGCTAAAGATGGGCGTTTTTCAAGTTCAGGTTCTTGCTCGACAAATTGATTAAAGTGGTAGATCTCCGAGAATTTATCGGGATAACTGTTTTCAACTTTATTGTCTTCAACAAAATTCCACTCCAAAATATGGATACCATCTTTAGATGACTGCATATGATACAGTTCGCCATGTTCGCCTACAGAGAATTGTTTAAAAATATAGGTGAATTGCTGATTGGGTAAATGAAGTGTATTAAGAATTTCACCTTCATTGTTGATCAGCAGTATATTACGCTGAACGGC
>JAUVKP010000280.1 GCA_030596185.1 Fidelibacterota bacterium
TTTTGTATATTTTTCTACTTTCTACTTTCTACTTTCTACCTTCTGTATATATTCTTTCGCCCAGGCGCGGATGGCATCCCAGTCCCGAAGATCAAGCGGCGTGCCCTTCTTAACACCGAAAAGCAGACGAACAAAACCGGAAAACTCATCTTCTATGCGACCGTCGAACTTGCCGATCATCATAGGCTTGACGAGTGCGGAAGCTTTATTCAGGCTTTTATTGATCATTTTCTTCCATATTTTACCACCGCTGTTCATTAAATAAGAGACAAGATAATAGGATGTTGATATCTCTTTCAAGACAGCTTGATTTTTTTCTACAAACCCAACCGCCTCGGGTAACCATTGCATTCCATTGATCGGAGCGCCGATCAGGATGGCATCAAATTCTTCCAGATCGTCAATAGCAGAAACGGGAAGAACTTTTACCTCCCAGCTCTTTTCACGGGCTACTTTTGCGATCTCTTCCGCTATTTCCTTGGTCGTATTTGTTTTTGTTACATATGCAATACACAATTTGCTCATTTTACTACCTCATAAAATGTAGAATGTTGAGTTAAGTCTTTTTTGTTTATTCCATCCTGTGAGATTTAAAATAAGCATGAATAGGAGTAATTACAAAAAGAAAATCTAAAATTCGAATTGAGTCAATTGTAGCTAGTCCCATTGACTCAATTGAAATAATTCTGATTGCCTCAATGCGAAAAAAAATGATTGAGGCAATGTTGAACAAATCAATTGACCCAATTGGTTTATATAAATATCTCCGGACTTTTTCGATTGCGTGTCTGTAGGGATAGGGCGCTTTTTACAAGGGGTTTTAGCTTTAATCTGATCTGTCGCGCCGAGGGGGCACAAACCCTCACACATGCAAAACAGTGCAAGCATTTGCTATGATCGATTTCCAGAGTTCCCGGATCGATAGCACCGGAGGGACAAATAAAAATGCAACGATTACAGCGTGTGCATTTTTTCATATCTGCTTCCGCATAGTGTGCAAAGAATTTTGGACTGTTCTTTGGTAGGATATATGACATGGGGGGAAGATATCCCGGAATATCAGGATTTAAGGGGATGTCATGTTGGATTTTAGCTAGAACGGACATACCAAATTCGCGTGCTGATCTCATATCTTCCATATCAGGTCGACCTTCGGCCAAAGGAAGACCTTTATGTGAAAAACTATGTTCTCCAATGAAAGCACCGGCGGCTATAACATTGAAGCCTACTCGCTTTGCCCATGTTTCCAATTCTTTCAAACATAAGCCGAACCCGATATTGCCGTAAACGGCGATAAGAATAATTAATTGTCCATTTGCCTCAATGCGATTCAGTGCATCCCAAATAAGATCAGGGACATGTTCTTCGTATACGGGTACGCCCAATAGAACAAGTCCGTCTTCTTGATCAAGTGCTAGTTGAAAGTTATCGCGCTTCTCAGGAGGTGTCAGGTCGTAGCCAATTATTTCATCCGCGTTGATCCCTTGGCCAATGGCAGAAAGGATCTGTCGGGTTGTTCCCGTGGGTGAAAAGAAGATCTGTGTCAGAGTATTTACTGTCATGTTTTTATAAAATTTCGCTTGAAAAAAATCTTTGTGTTTTAAGAGACAAGTAATATATTGATTTATAAGACACAAATACCAGATAATAATCTTAGACCGGAACTTCCCCTAGCGTGTCTGGAAGAGGTTTTGTTATTTCATATAAATTATTTTAAGTGACAAAAGAACTTGAATGTAAAATAAGGAGAATAAAATGAAAACATTCACTTTTATACTGCTTGTTCTTTGGAGTACGTTCACGATCTTGCCGGCACAGACGGCTGCAGATTATTATTTTCCCCTGCAAGTAGGGAATAGACTGGTTTACCGTGCAGGCGAGATTGGTACCTCATGGTCTCCCCGAACTGTCTATGAAACCATTGAAGGAACTGACTCGATCTTTGGAGAACTATTCTACAAACAAGTTGGATCGGAATATTTGGACAATAATCCAACGGATGAACATGTATTTCATGTGTTCTGGTTGCGGGAAGACAGTTCTGGAACGATCATGATAGGAGCTGTCGGATTGAACGACTCGAGGGATCTGGATTCAGCTATGTTATACCCTTACCAGTATCCCTTTTTTCATGCAGGTTATCTGGAGCAGGGATATTGCCAGGATACGACCTATATGGGTACGCGATATCATGATTCCACCTTGAGCGTGACCGAAACGGTGGAAACAGGTATCGGGACATTTCAAAATTGTATTCAGAGAAGGCAGTTCCACATCGATTCTCTGGGCACTGTGGTATGGCATGAATATCAATGGTATGCAAAGGATGTCGGAATAGTAAAACTGGAAAGAGTTACACCTGATGCGCATATCAATCTGTTGACACAGGTCAATTTTCAGACCGATGTTGACGAACAGGTCCCAAATGAATTCCGGCTTCATCAGAATTATCCCAATCCTTTCAATCCGGTAACACGGATCGACTATTCACTACCCGCAGCAGATCATGTCGTCATGAAAGTCTACGATATTCATGGCAAAGAAATTCAAACTTTGATC